>CASEYY010000014.1 GCA_949292335.1 uncultured Pseudomonadota bacterium | reverse complement strand
TTTTCGCAATTCAATCGACAATTTTTCTCTTAATTCTTGTTTTAGATTCACAGTTTTAACTCCTTATTTTGTTATAAAACAAAACCGCCTTATAAAACTAAGGCGGAGGAGCTGAAAAACTGCATAGGTACAGTCGCGTTTATTCGTCGTGCAAGCACGCTTATCTCACGCACTCCCCCATGGGAGTCTATGACCTATGTGATGTTTTTCAGACACCACCGAGATAACTCATCTCGGCAAAAGCTAAATTATGACAGTTTTAATGTTTTTACAAGCTTTTTTTGAGACCCTCGGGTCGGAGCCCGAGGGTGACAGGAGAGAGGAGATCCTCGGAATAAATCCGAGGATGACGGTATAGAATAGACCCTCGGGTCGGAGCCCGAGGGTGACATATAAAGAAATGTCATTCTCGGGCTTGTCCCGAGAATCTAAAAGTATGTGACCCTCGGGTCGGAGCCCGAGGGTCACAGGAGAGAGGAGATCCTCGGAATAAATCCGAGGATGACAGGTTGTGTGTTGTCCGAGGGTGACATATAAAGAAGCGTCATTCTCGGGCTTGTCCCGAGAATCTATGAATGTGAGACCCTCGGAACAAGTCCAAGGGTGACGGAGTGTGTGGTGGTCGAGGATGACGGAGGTGGATTTATAATCAAGCTTTTTTGGGCAAAAAAAGCTCCTCGAGATTACTCAAGGAGCTTCTTGCTTACCAATTATAAATCCTATTTGTTTTTCAAAATAGATTTACCGGCATAAATTGCCATATCGCCCAACTCTTCTTCAATACGAATTAATTGGTTGTATTTGGCCATGCGGTCGGTTCTCGACATAGAACCGGTCTTAATCTGACCGCAGTTGGTGGCTACTGCAATATCGGCAATGGTCGCATCTTCGGTTTCACCGGAACGGTGCGACAATACGGCGGTATATCTGTTGCGGTGAGCCAAGTCAACGGCTTGCATGGTTTCGGTCAAAGTTCCGATTTGGTTTACTTTTACCAAAATTGAGTTGGCAACGCCTTTCTCAATACCTATAGCCAAACGTTTCGGATTGGTAACAAACAAATCATCTCCAACCAACTGAATCTTGTCACCCAAAGCATTGGTCAACATCTTCCAACCTTCCCAATCGTCTTCGGCCATACCGTCTTCAATCGAGAAAATCGGAAAACGATTGCACAAATCTTTGTAGAAATCTACCATTTGAGCATTGGTGTAAGATTTGCCTTCACCCTTCATTTCGTATTTGCCGTTCTCATAAAATTCTGACGAAGCAGCGTCGATAGCCAATACTACATCATCACCGGGTTTGTAACCGGCATCAGAAATAGAATCGACGATAAATTGCAAAGCTTCTTCGGCCGATTTCAAATTCGGTGCAAAACCACCTTCATCACCGACATTGGTGTTGTGGCCGGCAGCTTTCAAATTCTTTTTCAAAGTCTGGAAAATTTCGGCACCCATGCGAATTGCTTCACGAATAGAGGTAGCAGATACCGGCATAATCATGAATTCTTGAATATCAATCGGGTTATCGGCATGCTTACCACCGTTTAAGATATTCATCATCGGAACCGGCAAAGTGCGAGCCATGGTGCCGCCCAAATAACGATACAAGGGCAATTCGGCTTCTTCGGCCTGAGCTTTGGCTACAGCCATAGATACGGCCAAAATAGCATTAGCACCAAGTTTTCCTTTGTTTTCGGTACCGTCAAGCTCAATCATGGCGTTATCGATTTCGATTTGGTCTTCGGCATCCATTCCTGCCAAAGCGTCATAAATCTTTTCGTTTACATTTTCAACGGCTTTCAGTACGCCTTTGCCGCCAAAACGTTTCTTATCACCGTCACGCAATTCTACGGCCTCATGAGCACCGGTAGAAGCTCCGGAAGGAACAGCCGCACGACCAAAAGCACCCGACTGTAATACAACTTCGGCTTCAACTGTCGGTGTGCCGCGGGAATCTAAGATTTCTCTGGCATGAATATCTATAATAGCACTCATTTTTTTCTCCTGTTAAATTATAAAAAAGTGTTGCCTCTAAATTCTTTCATTTTTATAATATTGTCAATCATATTTTGGAGGTAAGCACATGTTTTCTGATAAATGGCATAATCGATTTATGGAAATGGCCGAGTTGGTGTCTTCGTGGTCAAAAGATAATTCAACCAAAGTCGGTGCCGTTGTGGTAGGGCCTGATAAAGAAATTCGCTCCACGGGGTATAACGGTATTGTCCGCGGGGTTAAAGACGATGTGCCGGAAAGACAAGAACGCCCCACAAAATACGATTTTTTTGAACATGCCGAACGCAATGCCATATATAATGCCTGCCTTATCGGTGCTTCGCTTAAAGGTTGCGTGATTTATGTTACCTCCATGCCCTGCCCCGATTGTGCCAGAGCCATTATTCAGTCGGGTATAAAGTTGGTGGTTACTCATAAATTTGAACCTAAACCCAACCAGCCCGAGGGAACCTGGCGTGATAAAGTAAGCTTCTCCGAACAAATGTTCAAAGAAGCCGACGTTGACTGCCTGTTTTTATAAAATCTCAGATATCAAGCGGTGGATACTTCGCACTGCGGCCGTCTTTTAGTTCGTAGTGCCACCATTCGTGTCGACGCGGCGGCGGCACTAAGCCTATCCCCGTCATCAACTCATACAATTCATTGCGGTTTTTTATCGCTTCTCTCATGCTTAAGTCTTCATAATCGAGAGACGCTTTTTTCAAATACTTAAAAAACTCGTCAAAATTACCGCTTTGCACTTCTTGGGCATAATCTTTATTATAGGCATCTACCAAGGTGGGATAAACCAATTCTTTGCCGTCTGTGCCAATAATTGCCACATCTACCGCCGTGCCGCGACAATGCGGGGATTGCGTTGCGTCGGCAATAAAAAAGCCATCACGATTAATTACCGAAAACAACCTTTTATGTGCACTTAAAGGACGAAACGCATCGTATATTTTTAATTTTTGCGATGTCTTTTCCAAATAGGGAACGAGCAACTGCAACTTAGCCCACAAGTCTTTATGAACATAGGCATGATTACCCAATCCGATTTCTTGATATACCGCAACGCCGGTCATGTTGTGGTGTGTGCCGGCATACATCAAGTCGACCACAAAATGCTCATCATTTATCTCAACTAAGCTATCGCCCATTGTTGCAAGCCTCTATAAATGACTTAAACAAATTTACCGCCGGTTCATAGCCTGATTTTACAAAATACTCAGGGTGTGATTGCAAGCCTACCACAAAATCATGCCATTTGGCTTTCGGCTCAACGGCTTCAACAACTCCGTCAGGTGAAAAATGCAAAATATTTTCGCCGTAAATTTCTTTACTTACCGCCCATTTGTGCCACGAATTTACTTCAATAGTATCTGTTTTTAACAACTTACTTAACAAACTATCCGGAGTTATTTCCATCTTATGAGCAAATTCTTTTAAGCTTGTGGAGTGTCCGGCAACTCTCGCAATTTTGGCTCCGTAAGTACAAGCCAAAACCTGCATACCGCCGCAAACCCCAAGCAAAGGTAAGTTATGCTGTTTGGCGTACTCAATGTTGGTAATATAGGCCTCTACTCTTTGCAAATTTACCTCATGCGGCGGCTCGCCAACCTCCCAAGACAGCGGTACATCAAACGAACCGCCGGGAAGAAAAATTCCATCCGGAGATACTCTTGCCAACTGCTCTGCGACTTTCTCGTGCGTGATAAAACAAGGCTTACCACCGCTCAAAGTGATGGCATCAACAATGGTTTGCGGCATGGAATAATCGGCCAAAGCTCTGTCGGGGTGCTTGTCTCTGGTTAGCAAAACCGCAATCTTGGGTGCATTGTCAGCGTACTTTGCTTCAGGCAAAACTACCTCCGGTATTTCACCTCGCACTAATATCTCGTTAACCGCCTCTTGAGTAATATAGTAATTGCGGCGATCACTGTCGGGGTATATTATCGGCTCCAGATACAGCTTATTTGTACAATTTGGGCAGTGGTTCATTTATGCTCCTCTTATGTTTTTTTATGTGTTTGGATATTTTATTAAATACCTCAACAAAATTTTTATTGTCCCAATCTTTGCTGTCTTCAGAATACAAAGTTTCTCTTATTTTATCCAACTCTTTATTAAATTCCTGATTGTCAAAAATATCGGCAACATCTTGCAAATTGGCAATTTTGTGCCGCGGAAATTCTTGAGCTGCCCAAAGCAAAAGTTCATCTTTTAGCAAATGTAAATCTTTGTTTTTGGCAGCACTGATAATAATCTTTTTATGATTTGATGACGGATTATTAATCGCGCTTGCCAATTTGAGCAACAACAAGGTCAATAAGATGCCGCCGGCAAAGGCTCCGCCGATTAGCCAATACAAATTGTCTTGGTTTACATTTTCGCTGGTAACAACTTGCACTTCGACAGGCTCTGCCACGGCAGTTTCTGCCGCTTTGCTTTGCGGTTGAGGCATTACCTGATTGCCGTTACCTGCCGCAACATAAGTTTTGTATTCCGGAATGGTGGCGGTTTCAAAACTTTGGGTTAAGGTATTAAACCATTTTACTTTTACCGCCGGTAAAGTTACCTCGCCTGCGGTGTCGGGGATATAAACATTGGCAATCTTGACATAAGAAACTATATCGCCGCCCTCTTCTCGCATTTCGGTTTGCGGTTTTTCGGGGTATTGCTTAATACCTTTTATATCGGCAAATTTAATCTCCGGCAACTGCTCGGTCATGGCTCCGACCGCCTTGAGATAAATATTGCGGCTGACCGCCTCACCAACTTTGAATTGCGGAGTACCACCGACAAATTCTGCCGATAATCTTACATCTTCGGCCGGAAGCCACCAACCATCGTTGGACAATGCCGGTTTTACCTCAACTTCTATCGGCTTTGATGTTAGCAAAACCGGTGTGCGAGTGGCAAAGACATCGTGCATGCCAAAACCGGAAAAGAAGTCATCTTCTTCAAAAAAGCGAGCAAATGGATCACTGCGGGTGCTCTTGCTCAAGTAGTAGCCGCTGAACTTAACCGCCGGTATGGTAAGCTTACCGCTCTTTTGGGCAAACAAAGCATAGTTAAAAGTTATTTCGCGTAAACTTTGACCGTTGATAATCTTGGTTTCAATTTTGGGCTCTCCTAAGCCTCTTATAACCCAATCATCGTTTTGGCTCATGAAAACAGGAGCGTCGCCTTGCAAACCGCCGGCATCATATATCTTTAGCTGATAGTTGATTTGCTGCTGCACAAAAGGATTTTTGTTATCTACTTCACCGCTGATTTTGAACTTTGGCGACGGGGCGACCTTGGGTTCTGCAATATTTACCTCAGCTCCCGCCGGCACAACATTGAGCTTTATTTCATTGCTTTTGTATCCGGCCAAATCAATCGATGGAATTGTTATCTCTCCGGTTTTGTTTGGCATTAAAACAATATTCCATTGGCGTGACTTGCTTACATCACCGTTAACAATACTGGTACGATAGCCGTTTGATACCGAAAATACCGTGAAATCATTTGACAATACGCTTAAATCCGGTGCTTGCGAAGTATCGACATCTTGCAAGTTAAAGGTCAAAACAAAAGTTTCGCCTTCGGGGATTTCATTGCGATTTACGGTGGCGGTAAAACTTTGGGCATAGGCCTCAAAGCTTAAAAACATTACTGCCAAAACTGTCAATATTGTCTTTTTCATGGTTGCTCCTTATTCTTTTGATTGATATCTGTTTTGCCGATATTCATTATAAATAAATGCTTTTAACAAACCTCCGAGGTCTTCGGGAATTTCGCGATAGCGGCGAGCTTTGGCTTGCATTTTTTCATCATACTCTTCATCTTTGTCGCCTTCTTTGCTCATTGCTCCACTTTCTTCGTTGCCTTCATTTTGTTTTTTGGTTTCATCTAGCTCCGACTGTGAAGCGGTTTGCCGCTCTTTATCGGCATTTTGCTCCTGATTTTGTGAATTTTTATCTTGCTCGCCTTGGGATTGCGGAGCGGCATTATCTTGCTGTTGTTGCTCTTGAGAATTGTTTTCTCCGTTATTTTCTTGAGAAGACTGTTGTTGGTTATTTTTATCTCCGCTTTGTTGCTCGTCTTGATTGTTATCGTTGGCTCCCTGCTGTTGCTTGGATTGCTGATTTTGGTCTTGTTTGTCTTGGTTGTTATCTTGATTTTGCTGTTGCTGATTTTGTTTTTGTTGCTGTTGTTGCTTTTTCAAATACTCAAGATTAAACTTAGCATCTTCGTGTTCTGCATCTTGGTTTAAAACCTCTTCATATTTTTTAATTGCCTCTTCAATTTTACCGGATTTGGCTAAAGCGTTGCCCTGATTATACAAACCGGTGATGCTGTTATCTTTGGCGTATTCTTTATAAGCCGCTTCATAATTACCACCGCGGTAGTAAGAAGCTGCTTTCCAGTTGTTGTCCTTAAAGCTTGATTGAGCTTTTTGGTAATCGCCGCGGTTAAAGGCTTTTAACCCCTCTTGGTCTGCATTCAAAAAGAACCCGGCCTCGGCAGAAAAAGAAACCAACATAAAGGCTATTACCAAAATGCCTTTGCGGAAAAACAGCAAGCAACACAACAGCGGAATAAACAGCAACATATATCCGGCATCAAGCCACACCTGACGCAGATTTTTGCTTTTTTCCAAATCTCCTTTATTGGAATTGAGGGACAAGGCATAGGCATCAAGTTTGCTGTCGCCGGATTGAATTTGCCAATACTTGCCGCCACCATATGAGGCTACCATTGCCAATTTTTCGTTATCCTCTGCCGCAACACCGATAATATCAACTTTGAACCCTTGCTCAGCCGCTTTTTTGGCCTGAGACAGAGCTAAATCAAAATTTTGACCGACATCGGAGGCAAAAACCAAAATGTTGCCTTTTGCATAACCGGCATCTTTAATCTTGTTTGCGGCCAGTTCGATGGCTCGGTCAAGTCTGTCACCGTTTGCCGGCATTATATCAAAGTTTATGGCAGGCAATAAATTTTGCAAAATATTCATGTCATCGGTTAAGGGCGAAATTACAAAAGGCTCGACCGAATAGACTTCCAAACCGGCTTGCACGCCTTCAAGCTTGCCTAACAAATCCGTGATTTTGTATTTGGCACGAGCCAGACGTGACGGAGTTAAATCAGTCTTATTCATATCGCTTGATAAACTTAGAGCAATCATCAAAGGGTTTTCCGGTGCATAGGCCGGAATTTCAATTTTGTTCCAACTGGGACCGGCGGCGGCAATTATACCGGCAATAAGCCCCAGAAAGCTCAAATTAACCAAAAATTTGCGTTTGGCAGCCGAGCCTTTGACCAACAGATAGTCCAACAATCTTTTATCTATTACTTTTTGCCATGAAGATTGGGCGGTAACGCCGTGAAACCACATGCCATACAGCAATATCGGCAACAGCAAAAGCAGTAAAACCCACGGACGCAGGAAATGAAAATTTGCCGCAAATTCACTCATACCCTATCCCCTCCTCTGCACAAAAGCCAGAATAAGAGCCACAACCAATGCACTTAATAACGGAATAAAATAAAGTTCGGTGGTTTCTCTTACATATCTCTCATCACTTACGGATGGTTCAAGTTTATCAATCAGATTGTAAACCTCTTGCAAATCTTGCGTGCTTTGTGCTCTGAAATAGCGGCCTTCGGTGATGGCAGCAAGCTGTTTGAGTTCTTGTTCATCAACGCCCACTGCGGCTAAAGAAAACATCTGGAAAAAGGTGTTGGGAGAGCCGACACCGATGGTATAAATTTTGATATTTTCGTCTTGAGCCAACTTGGTGGCTTGAGCCAAAGACAGAGAACCGTCGTTGTTCTCGCCGTCGGTCAATAAAATTATCACTTTGTCTTCTTTGTTTTCACGCAAATTTTTTAGAGCTAGAGCCAAAGCATCACCAATACTGGTGGAATCTCCGGCCATTCCGGCCTGCATTGACCACAATATATCTTTAACTCCGGCTTTATCGAAGGTCAACGGGGCTTGCAAATAGGCTCTGGTTCCAAACAAAATAAGTCCTAAGCGGTCGTTGGCTCTTTTGTCGGCAAAGTCGGAAACAACTTTTCTTACTGCATCAAGACGGGTAACTCTGCGACCGGCGTAGGAAAAATCCGGCTCGAGCATAGAGGTTGATATATCCAAAACCAACATTATGTCGCGGCTTTCGTTTTTGAGCCTTATCGGTTCACCCAACATTTGCGGACGAGCCGCGGCCAATACCAGCAACACCCAAATTGCATAAACTCCCCAAAAGATTTTTTTGGGCTCTCGAGGTAAAGACGAACTTTGCTGCCAAATACTGCCCGAGGTTATGGTTATTCGCTTCAAATCGGCCAAAAACGGTACTTTTAGGGCATCGCCGTGCATACCCTTAACTGCCGGTAATGTCCAATAAAGTACAAACGGCACAACAAGCAACAATAATGCCAGCGGATAGGTTAAAATTATCATAGATTTTCTCCTATCCAATCGCGGCAAAAGCTGCGTAGCGTATTAAGATTGGCGTTATCATAGGCTGCTGTTTCTAACGGCATATACGGTGCATTGAGCAACAATTCGGCAATCTTGCCGGAAACCTGTGTTTTTTTGGAGTGAGAGTTAAGAAAATTTATCCACTCTTGCCCTTGCAAAACAACGGCTTGCGGGTATTTATAAACGCAAATACGACGCAAAAGCTCGGACATGGCCGCCGCCGAGGTTATCACATTAGGTTCGTTTATAGAAGCCAATAACCTTAGAGCATAAAGCTTTTTGGATTTTTGCCGAATAATTTTATAAAATTTCCACAATACAAAAACCACTATAACGGTAAGCAGAATGACCCACCAACCGTATGCCAGCGGAAAAGCCGAGACTCCCTCCGGCAGGTGAATATCGCGTAATTCCGGCAAATTATCGGGCAACCTTAGACCTCCTTATTTTTCATCCGATGACTAGATTTAATTTAGGAGCAAAATGCCAAATTATCAATATCAGGCGACTTTGATAATCCCAAATTTTTTCTTACCTAAAGCAATTTTGGCCTGACCGTCAGTAAAATCGGCGGCAGATAAATGATAGTTTTCGTCACTTACGGTCTTATCATTTAATTTTAATCCGCCTTGCTTAATCAAACGACGAGCCTCGCCTTTGGAAGCACAAAAGCCGATGTTGACAAAGGCATCTAAAATTCCGCAATCGGATGCAACCACAACCGAGGGTAATTCGCCGCCGGCAGAGCCTTGCTCAAAGGTCTTGATTGCGGTTTCTTGGGCGGCTTTGGCTTCGGTCTCGCCACGACATATTTTGGTAGCCTCAAAAGCCAAAATCTTCTTAGCTTCGTTGATTTCCTGATCTTTCAAGCTCTCTAATCTTATGACTTCGTTCATCGGTAAATCGGTATAAATACGCAGGCACTTGCCAACTTCGGTATCGCCGATATTGCGGAAATATTGATAGTAGTTGTAAGAAGATAGTTTCTCTTCGTTAATCCAGACGGCATTGCCCTCTGATTTACCCATTTTTTTGCCGGAAGCGTCGGTAATAATCGGTGAAGTAAAACCAAAAAGTTCGGTATCGTATTTACGGCGACCGAGTTCGGTGCCGGAAGTGATATTACCCCATTGGTCAGAGCCGGCAATTTGAGCACGACAACCGTATTTTTGCATCAAAACGCAAAAATCATAACCTTGCAACAACATATAGTTAAATTCCAAAAAGCTCATCGGTTGTTCGCGTTCCAAACGGGTTTTAACGCTGTCCATGGTCAACATACGGTTTACCGAATAGCAGGTTCCGATATCACGCAAAAATTCCAGATAGTTGACATTTTTGAACCAATCCCAGTTGTCAACCATAAGAGCATCATTGCCGTTATCACCAAAACGCAAAAACTTAGAAAAAGATTTTTTTAATCCTTCGATGTTGTGAGCCAAAGTTGCCTCATCCAAAAACGGACGCAACTTGTCTTTACCCGAGGGATCGCCGATACGGGCAGTAGCACCGCCGACAAGAGCTATCGGCTTATGACCGCATTTTTGAAACCATCTCAACATCATCAACGGAACAATATGTCCGACATGCAAGCTGTCGCCGGTCGGGTCGGAGCCCAGATAGCCGACCGCAGGACGACCTGATTTTTCGCACTCGTACAAATAGTTATCAAAACCCTCGATATTGGTGCATTGATTGTAAAAACCGCGTTCAAGCATAATATTTAAGAATTCTGACTTAAATTCCGACATTTTATTGTTCCTCTTTTATTTATTCATAACCAAATCTTAACGCATATTAGCATATAATTTGTGCATTGCAACTAGGGAGTTTGATTTTTTATCATGAATTATGCAATTCAGGCCTACAAAGTTTTGGGATTATCCAGTGGTTCGTCGTTAGACGGGATAAATGCGGCAGTGCTTACAACCGACGGGGTTGACATTTTTAATGTCGGCAGAACTTTTGATATTCCTTATGACGAAAATTTGCGTGAAGCTTTGCGGCATATGCAAAAGAACTTTGTAAACATGAACGATGATGAAAAGTTGAGAATCGAAAACGCGTTGACCGAATTTCATATCGGTGCGGCAAGAGAGATTATGTTTGATGTTGAGGGAATTAATCTTATCGGATTTGCCGGACATGTGATATGTCATAAACCCAAAGAACATATTTTGTATCAAATCGGAAACGGGCAGAAAATGGCCGATGCCTTGGGCATAAAAGTGGTTTCTAAGTTTCGCAATGCCGATATTTTGGCCGGCGGGCAAGGTGCTCCGCTGTCGGCAATTTATCACGGTGCTTTGGCACAAAATATGGAAAAACCGGTGGTGTTTGTTGATATCGGAGGTATAAGCTCCATCACTTGGATTGGCCCAAACGGCGAAATGATTGCTTTTGACGCGGGGCCGGGGAATGCCGCAATTAACTGGTGGGTAAACAAACACGGCGGTATGCATATGGATTATAACGGGAAACTCGGTATCAGCGGACATATTAACGATGATGTGCTAAACAGTATGCTCAAGCATAAGTTTTTTAAGCTGCAACCGCCAAGGGCCGCCGACAACACGACTTTTGACGATAAACTGGAGCATTTGGAAGGTTTGAGCCTTGAAGACGGTGCCGCCACGGTTACCGCGTTTGTGGCGGAATCGGTATTGCGAGCGATTGATGATTTTGTGCCGATATTGCCCAAAAAAGTGATTGTTTGCGGCGGAGGAGCAAAAAATCCGACCATCGTCAGATTTTTGCGACAAAGAACCAAAACTTTGGAAATTGTCACCGCGGCGGAATGTGATTTGGATGCCATGGGAATTGAAGCTCAAGCATTTGGATTTTTGGCCGTAAGAAGAATGCACCATATGCCAACCTCTTATCCGTTTACTACCGGTGCAGTGCAAGAAGTTATCGGCGGTGAAGTGTTTGAGCCAAAAAAAACCGGGGAATAGCACCCCGATTTTTTATTGTTTTTTTATTTTATATCGGTCAGCTTTAACTCCAGCTTTTTGCCATAGAACTTAATTAGGTACAAGTAGTGATGAAAGATCAAGTTTCCGCCTTGCTCCATAAGCGAAATCATATTCATCGATAACGGTGTTTGCAAAGCCACATCTTGAAGACTTAGGCCTTTTTGTTTTCTTGCCTCCATTAGTTGCGACGCAAGCTTTTGTCGTATTAGATATTTAAAATTTTGCATTTTTCTATACTCCTTAATTGCTTGATAAAACAAAACCGCCGTTGTTTTGAAAAAAACAAGGCGGGGAGCTGAAAAACTGCAAGTGAACAGTCGGATTTATTCGCCGCACTAAAAAAGCACGCTTATTTCATCCACTCCCCAAGAGGAGTTTCTTCACTTGAGATGTTTTTCAGACACCACCGAAGCCTCTCGCATCGGCAAGATTAAAGTTAGCTCAGATTATATGTTTTGGCAAGCAAATTTTCTTTACCACCCCGAAGTGCTCTTTAGCTTATTGGATAATTAAAAACAAATTTTATATAATTTTTATTCTTTAGTTTGCTTGCAGGCGGATGGATATTGCCAGTTGCCTTCAAAATGGCCGCATTCTTCTAAGCTGAAATGAAAGTCGCAAGTCTTATCGTCCAAATTCCAAGCTCCTTGGTATTTTTCACACATGATAAACAATTCTTTATCCATTCTTTTTTCACATTCTTCGGATGAATAAGGACATCCTTCAAATACTTCTCGAAAAGCTTGGTGCATGTAGATACAGCCTTTGCCTTTGACAAAGGTTAAGCAATCGTCACGGCAACGATGCTCGTCATAATCCCAAACCGAACCATCGTCAATACAGGTATCAACTCGTAAAAAATAATCCAATGAGTTTAACATATACCCAATAACGCATATCCATATCAAAACCTTAATGGCTCGTTTATGGGCGGATAAAAATGATAAGACCTTTGACATCACAACCTACCAATGTTTTTTAGTTTAATTAATTTCCGCTGATTCATTTACTCTTTAGTTTGCTTGCAGGCAGTTGGGTATT
>CASEYY010000013.1 GCA_949292335.1 uncultured Pseudomonadota bacterium | reverse complement strand
CGGATTAATATTAAAATCAACATCCGGTAAATTATCAGAGCCTAAACTCGGACCGTTTAAGTCGTTTATTCCTCCCGTATAAACAGCATAAGCTCCGCCTGTTAGCATTAACATACCAACCCCAAATATAAGGGCTTTTGTTTATTTCAACTTCCCTTAAAATATATTATTATTTTTTTAACTAATCGCATAATACAGTTTTGGCATAGGGAATAATTTTTATTGTCCTCAATAATTATCCCTTAATTAACGGAATTTGGTACTGCAGAACCTTCCCCAACCGTCGACTGCGGCTGAAGCCTGCGAGGGCGTGAGTTTTAACACTTGTACAAAAGCATGGCCCGTCGACAAAATCTGCCCCGAACATATTCGGGCTGATAAGACTTGTTCTGAAAGGATTGTACCAATGAATAATCTTAAATATATCGGTATTGATGTTGCAAAAAACCATTTGGATATCTACATATCCCCGCAAAATAAATCAAAAAGATTCAAAAATAACGAATTCGGTATTTTATCTTTGATGGAATTTATTGGCAAACCACAAGAAATTGAGCGAATCATCTTGGAACCGACCGGCGGTTATGAAGAGCTTGCTTTGGAAACTTTGGCCTCATATGGTTATAATATCTGCCAGGTTAATGCCGCTCAAGTCAGAGCCTTTGCCAAAGCCAACGGTATTCTGGCAAAAACCGATAAAATAGACGCCAAGGTCTTGGCTGATTACGGTACAAAATTACCGTGCCGTATCTATGTCGCTCTGTCTCCCGAATTAAAAATTTTGCGTAAATATATCAATCGCCGTAGACAACTTCTTCGCATGATTGTAGAAGAAAAAAATCGCTTGATAAAAGAAAAAGACGACGAAATAATATTATTCATAAAAGAAATTTTGACTTCTTTAACCAATCAAAAAAAACTATTGGAAGCTAAAATTATCGCCAAGATTAACAACAACATAAATCTCACCGAAATCAAAAAAGTCTTACAATCAATCAAAGGGATTGGCGATATTACCGCAGCCATTCTGATTGCCGATTTGCCGGAACTCGGAAAATTAAACAATAACCAGATTGCCAAACTTGTAGGTGTTGCACCTCTAAATAAAGAAAGCGGCATGATGCGGGGCAAAAGCAAAATTGCCGGCGGACGCCGTCATATTCGTGATACATTATATCTTGCGGCTTTGCCGGCTATCCGATTTGAACCGGCCTTACATGAGTTTTATTCCAGACTAAAACTTAACGGCAAGCCGGGAAAGCTTGCCGTTATTGCCGTGGTTCATAAAATGATAACCATTCTTAATGCCAGATTACGCGACTTTTATTCGCCGGCTCAGATGTCCAGAGCCTTTTTGTAAGTGTCAAGCAAAAATTCTTGTTCGTCGCGGTCGGCGGCGTTCATCTTGCGTAATTTTATGACCGCACGCATGATCTTAACATCAAAACCTGCCGATTTGGCTTCGGCAAATATATCCCGAATATCAGAAGATATGGCTTTCTTTTCTTCTTCAAGTCTTTCTATACGTTCAATTAATGAACGCAGGCGATCGGCAGCGATTCCGCCGACTTCTTTCTTCTCCTCATCACTCATTATCTTTCTCCTGTTATAAATTTTTATTTTGCTAGAAATTAGCAAATTAAATTGTTATTTACAAGTATAAAAATAACACCTTATTAACTTATTGAAGTTATATTCTTTACCAAAGTTGTTTTTTATAAGGATGATAAATATGCCAATAGATACTCACACCAAAATTTTAGCAACCATCGGTCCGTCTTCGGCAACCAAGGAACAACTCGCCGCATTGATTGATGCCGGAGTGGATGCATTCAGAGTCAACTTTAGCCACGGTTCTTACAAAGAACACAAGGAGAGAATCAAGGTTATTCGCTCTTTGGAAAAAGAAAAAGGGCGACTAATCTCTATCCTAGCCGATTTGCAAGGCCCAAAATTGCGGGTGGGTAATTTTAAAGAAGACAAAGTATTATTAAAAGAAGGGCAGAAATTTGTTTTGGATATGAATCCGGCCTTAGGTGATGAGACCAGAGTATGCTTGCCGCACAAAGAAATTTTTGAGGCCTTAAAAGCCGGTGAAACTTTACTGGTAAATGACGGTTATATCGTATTGAAAGTTAATAAATGTTCCAAAACTTCGGCCGAAACCACCGTCGTGGTAGGGGGCTATATCTCAAGCCACAAAGGGGTTAACCTTCCCAATACCAAACTTAATATCTCGGCAATCACCCCAAAAGACGAAGAAGACCTAAAGTTCGCATTAAAAAATGATGTTGACTGGATTGGTATGTCTTTTGTGCAAAAAGCCGATGATGTCAGAAAACTCAAAAAGTTAGTCGACGGCAAGGCTCGTATCATCTCAAAACTGGAAAAACCCAGTGCCATTGAGGATTTGGAAAATATTGTCATGGAATCCGACGGTATAATGGTAGCCAGAGGTGATTTGGGTGTTGAATGTCCGCTGCCCACCGTGCCGGTATTGCAAAAGAAAATTGTTAAACTTTGTCGTTTGCATGCCAAGCCGGTTATTGTGGCAACTCAAATGCTCGAATCAATGATTAACAATCCGACCCCTACCAGAGCCGAAGTCTCGGATGTTGCAACCGCGGTTTATGACGGAGCCGATACCGTTATGCTGTCGGCCGAAACTGCTGCCGGAAAATATCCGGTAAACGCCGTACAAATGATGCACAATACCATTAAAGAAGTTGAAGGTGATCCGCTGTTTTTTGATTTGATGAACGGTTCCAGAAGAGTTCCGTGTAATGCTTCCGAAGCCGACGCTATTACTTTTGCCGCTTCGGAATTGGCTTGCGTTTTGAAAAATGTGAGTGCAATCGTCAGCTATTCGTCATCAGGATTTACTACTTTCTTAACCGCCAGAGAACGTCCGGCTTTACCGATTTTAGCACTGTCTCCTGACATTAAGGTTGCAAGACAAATGGCCTTGGTGTGGGGGGTTAAACCGCAGGTTAATAAAGAAAGTTTCCGTAAATTTACCAATGTTGAGGAATGTGCGGTTAAATATGCTAAGGCTGCCGGCTTGGCAAAATCGGGCGATCATATCATAATTACCGCCGGTTTCCCGCTTAATGTTAAGGGCAGAACCAATATGTTGCACACGGTTTATGTAAAATAAGGAGATTTGTATGTCCAGAGTTATTATCTTGATGATGGATTCATTTGGAATCGGGGGAGCTCCCGATGCTGAAAAGTTCGGAGATTTGGGTGCTGATACCTTTGGACATATAGTGGATACATTTTCCGACATTAAGATACCTAATTTGGTAAGCCTTGGTTTATTGAAAGCGGCAAATGCCGCTTCCGGAAATAAAAGAAAGCTTGATATTGGGGATAAAAAAATTGATGTGCCCTCAAAGTACGGTCATTGTCGTGAAGTGAGTTGTGCCAAAGATACTTCTTCGGGGCATTGGGAGTTGGCCGGAGTTCCGGTTGTAACTCCTTGGGGCTATTTTAAGCCGGAATATCCGTCGTTTCCGCAAGAATTAATTGATAGAATCTGTGCCAGAGCTGGATTAAAAGGTATATTGGGTAATAAAGCCGCATCCGGAACCGTCATTATTCAAGAATTAGGCGAAGAACACATTAAAACCGGTATGCCGATTTGTTATACTTCGGCAGACAGCTGTTTTCAGATTGCCGCTCATGAAAAATATTTCGGATTGCAAAAGCTGTACGACTTGTGTCAAATTGCTTTTGATGAACTAAAGCCATATAATATTGCAAGGGTGATTGCTCGTCCGTTTGAAGGCGAAAAAAGCGGCGAGTTTACAAGAACCAAAAATCGTCATGATTATTCGGTTACCCCGCCGGAGCCGACTTTGCTTGATGTGGTTAAAAACAGCGGCAAAGAAGTAATTGCTATCGGTAAAATAAGTGATATTTATGCCGGCAGCGGTGTAACGCAAAAAATATTGGCTTCCGGATTGGAAGAGCTGTGGGATAAAACCATTACAGCTATGCAAAATGCTCCTGATAACAGCTTGATTTTTACCAATTTTGTTGATTTTGATATGCTTTATGGTCACCGTCGTGATGTTGAAGGATATAAAAGTGCTTTGGAATATTTTGACAAGAGATTGCCGGAGTTTGTTAAGGCTATGGCTCCCGATGATGTAGCATTTATTGTGGCTGACCATGGCAATGACCCGACATTTAAGGGAACGGACCATACCAGAGAACAAATACCGGTATTGATGTTTGGAATGAGGGTAAAACCGGAGAATATCGGACAAAGAGAAAGTTTTGCCGATGTTGGGCAAACGGCTGCCGAAATTTTGGGGCTGGAGCTTAAAAATGGTAAATCGTTTAAGGATGAATGATATGTGGATTGCTCCCAATCTTGCTAAAGATAAACATTGTTTTTTAGGAGCTAAGGGCGGTGTTTCGAAAGGTATTTACGCCGAACTTAATGTTAATACCAAAAGTGACGACGATGTTGCAAATCTAAATGCTAACCTGGATATTGCAGCAGGCAAATTGGGCTTAAGCAAAGAAAATATGGTTTTGCTTAATCAAGGTGTTAGCGATGTGGCCGTATATGTTGAAGCTCCTTCACGTGATGAAATTTTCGCCGATGGCTTGGTTTGTGATAAAAAAGGTATAATTTTGTGCATTCGTACGGCCGATTGTGCTCCGATATTGTTTGAGGACAGAGTGCATAATGTGGTTGGTGCGGCTCATGCCGGTTGGCGGGGAGCTTTTAAGGGAATTATAGAAAATGTGATTGCCTTAATGATAGAAAAAGGAGCCAGACTTGAAAATATAAAGGCTGCCGTCGGACCTTGTATTGCTCAGAAATCTTATGAGGTTGATAAAGGCTTTTATGAGCAATTTGAGCAGAAGAATCCGAAATTTATCAAATATTTTGCAGCGGCAGAACGGGAAGAGCATTATTTGTTTGATTTGAAAAAGTTTTGTGAAGAGCGTCTGAAAGAGTGCGGAATAAAAGATATAATGGTTTCTGCGGCCGATACTTATGAGCTTGAAAATGATTATTTTAGTTTCAGACGCTTTACTCACCTCGGGATCGTGCAAAAGCCCAAATGTTTTGCCACCGAAATATCCATGATTACTTTGTGAAAGGAATTTTGATAAATGTCACCTTTAGGAAAACTGACTTTTGCCCTAATCGGATTACGATTTTTAGGAATTGACGGTCTGCTCTGCGGCTTGTTCTTAGGGCATATGCTGGTCGATAAAACCTATCTTATCAGAAAAATAGAGGATTTTATAAATCATATTGATGATCAAATAAGAATCAAGCTGCCGTATAAATATTATCGTTATTATAACCGAATTGATGGTAATGTGTGGGGAAAAATATGGGGCTCGGTGTTGGGAGCTTTGCTGTTTGGTCTGTGGGGTTTTATATTGCTCTTTATTGTCGGACAAGTTGTTTTTGATATGCCCGAAAATTTGAAAATCCGCAAAGTGAAAAAAGATGTAGATCATTTTTTTGATAATCATTGGGGAGCACTATTTGGCTTTATCATCGGTTTTATATTGCGGAGCTCGTTGATAATATGCGGCGGTGTGATATTGGGCTTTGTTTTTGACTTCCAACGACTTGAAGGAGCTAAGCTTATACCGATAGCTGCTTTGCAAAAGTATTGGCAAAATATTAATCCGCTTAAATTATGGCGTAATGCTTTTGCCGGAGAGCATAAAAAATATTTGGAAACCATGGCCGCTTTAGCGGCTATATTAGCAGAGGCTGACGGTAAAATATCAATAAAAGAACAAGAAATATTTGCTCATTTATTTGCGGTTAAAGACAAGCAAAAGTCTTGGGTGGCCGATATTTTTAATACTCCGCGTAAGCACCTTTATTCTTTGAGTAAGTATGCTCTTGATTTGGAAGAGCTTACCAGATTTAATGACAGCCTGAAACAATCGTCAATGGAAAATCTATTTAAAATGGCGGCGGCCGAAGGCGTGATTTCTTCTGATAAGATGGATATGCTGCGTGAAATAGCGGCGACTATTAGCTTGGATGAGAAGATTTTTGCCAAACAGCAAAAAATGTTTGCTCCAAAACCAATTAGCAAAAAATTGGAGAAGTGTTATGATGTTTTGGGATTGCCGCTTAATGCAGACATCAGAGAGATTAAAGCTAAGTGGAAGAAACTGATTGTGATATATCATCCCGATAAATTGGTTGATGCCTCGGAAAAAGAGATTGCCGAAGCGACAGCCAGAATGACCGAGATTAACTTGGCTTATCAGGAAATTATTAAGGCAAAAGGTGCAAAATGAGGCTAAGCCCGCTTACTTTCTTTGATGAACGCAAAACCGACATTAGTATGTTGGTATTGCACAGCGTGGCATTTAATCCGGAAGAAGCAATTAAAACTTTTATTGAGCATGGGGTATCTTCTCATTATATTATCGCGGAAGACGGCGAGATTTGGCAGCTTGTTGATGAAAGCAAAAGAGCTTGGCATGCCGGAAAATCAAAATGGCGAGGATGGGAGGATATCAATTCGCGTTCCATCGGGATAGAATTTTGTTCAAAATCTTTGGGGCAATCAAGCTTTAGTGAGGCTCAACAAAAGTCGGCAATAGAATTGTTGTCGTCACTGATTAAAAAATATGATATAAAGCCCGAAAATATTGTCGGACATTCCGATATTGCCCCTGAAAGAAAGCCTGACCCCGGAAAAGCGTTTTTTTGGAAAGCTTTAGCTGAGAATAATATCGGTTGGTGGTTTGAGGTTGATGATGCGGCAAAAGTTAAAGAAAACAGAGCCGATATGTTGCTTGCCGGTATCGGCTATGATATTTCGGATATTAGTGCGGCGGCCTGTGCATTTTGCCGTAGGTTTTTGCCGAGTAAGGTTGCAAGCGAAAGCGATATCAATAAGCTTATTGTTAATCCGGTGCCGGAAAATTTTATTTTTGCGGGAGATGAGGAGTTTTTAGCCACATTAAAAGCTGTTTATTATAAATATCTCAAGGAATCCAAAACCCCTTGCAATATGTAAGTGGCGGCCTGAGCATCCAAAACCTGTTTTCTTTTAGCTCGAGACATATCAATTTCTTTGATTAAAAAGCTTTCAACCGCTTTTGAAGACAATCTTTCGTCCCACAATAAAAACGGCAAATTGAGCTCTTTGTCAATCTGCTCGGCGAATTCTTTGGTGATTTTGGCGGTGTCGCCCTCGGAACCATCCATCTGTAAGGGTAACCCATAAACTAAAGCTCCGACTTCGCGGTCGGCAATTATTGCTTTGATTTCGCTTAAATCTTTGGCAAAAGAGGAGCGATTGATTATTTTTACCGGATTAGCCGTCATCAATAATAAATCCGATACGGCAACACCCAATCTTTTTATACCGAAATCAAAACCAAGGATTGATTTTCCTTTGGGCAAAAGTTGCTTGAATTCTTGTATGTTGTTTGCTTGCATAGGCTTGTCCTTTCGCTTCTAACAGTAAAGCAAAAGTTCGATTAGTCAAGAAACTTATTAAATATTGTGCCGTCGTTAAGGGATTTTTCACTAACATAATGTATTATGGCCGACAATGGTATTTTGTTATTTTAGGGTAGATAAGATGAAAAACAAACTTTTTGCTATTTTGCTTGCCGTCGCGGCATTGTTTTCGAATCAGGCCAAAGCCGATTTGGCGATTGATGTATCGGGAGCCATGCGTGATCCGATGCCGATTGCCATTCCTGAGATTATTCATGACGGCTTTTTTATCGGACAACAAGGAAATAAAATCTTGGAGGTTGTCGGAGCTGATTTGGAAAGATCGGGTTTGTTTACGGTGGTTGATGAAGACAGTTATATTCAAGAATTTGATTCAATGTCGCAGGAACCGAACTTTACAGATTGGAAGGCAATTAAGGCACAGGCTTTAATCCAAAGCGAGATTGTGCAAGTAGATGAAAATACCCTAAAAGTTTCTTTTAGATTGTGGGATGTGTTTGCCGAGAACCAAATTGCCGGACAGTCTTATACCACAACTAAAGATAATTGGCGGAGAATAGCCCATGTGATTGCCGACGCCATCTACGAAAGATTGACCGGTGAAAAAGGATATTTTGACACTCGTATTGTTTATGTTTCGGAATCAGGCCCGGCAACAAGAAGAGTAAAAAGATTAGCAATTATGGATCAGGACGGCGAAAACCACAAATTCTTAACAAACGGTGCCGATATGGCCTTAACCCCCCGGTTCTCGCCTAATTTGCAAAAAATTACCTATATGTCTTATGCCGGCAGAATTCCGAGAGTTTATATCTTGGATATTGAAACCGGACAACAAATGGTCTTGGGAAATTTCCCCGGTATGACTTTTGCTCCGAGATTTTCTCCTGATAGTTCAAAAGTACTCTTATCTTATGCTTCCAACGGCAAAACCAACATCTATGAAATGGATTTGAAAACCAGAAAAAGCAAAAGATTAACTTACGGTAATGCCATTGATACCAGTCCGAGCTATTCTCCCGATGGTTCGCAAATCGTCTTTAACTCTGACCGAGCCGGTAATCAGCAGTTGTATGTTATGGACGCCGACGGTTCTAATGTCCATCGCATAAGCTACGGTACCGGCCGCTATGCCACTCCGGTTTGGTCTCCCAGAGGTGATTATATTGCCTTTACCAAAATGGCCAACGGACAATTTTATATTGGTGTGATGTATCCAGACGGTTCCGGTGAACGATTGTTGGCTTCCGGATATTTGGTAGAAGGACCGACTTGGTCGCCTAATGGTCGTGTGTTGATGTATTTCAGACAGGACGCACCTAGCGGACGTTCGTCTGCACCGGTTAAGCTCTATTCTATAGACCTGACCGGATATAATGAGCGGCAAATCATCACTCCGGCCGATGCGTCGGATCCGGCATGGTCGCCGTTGTTGCCTTAAAAAAGGAAAAAGGTTGCTTAAATTAAGCAACCTTTTTGATTATGCACTTATTCAACACCGGCTTTTTATCACTGATTTTGATTAGGCTTTTTAATTGCTGTGCCGCATGTTCGTATTGTTCTTCGCTTTGAGCATGAATAACGGCAAGCGGGGTTTGGTTATCAACAAAATCGCCGATTTGGCAAAAATCACTGTAACCGGTAGCATAGTCAAGTTTTTGTTCCGGTGTAATTCTGCCGCCCTTGAGCTCAATTATACTCAAACCTATACCGCGGGTATCCATAGAAGAAACATAACCGTCGGTTTCGGCAAATACCGGACGAATGATTGCGGATTTTGGCATATATTGCCATGGTTTGTCGCAAAAATCTCCGGCTCCGCCCAAGGCCTTGACCATGGCGGCGAATTTTTCCAAGGCTGCTCCTGACGACAGGGCTTGTTCGAGCTTTTGTTTTGCTTCGGCTAGGGTTTGGCAAACACCGGATATAACCAACAACTCGCCGCATAATTCCATGGTGATGAGATGTAATCTTTCGTCTTTGTTTTTGCCTTTCAGATAGTCAACTGCTTCCGCAACTTCCAGGGCATTACCGATATTTTTACCTAAGACCTGATTCATGTCGGTAATAACGGCTTTGGTTTTGGTGCCGGCGGTATTGGCAACTCGTACGATGGAAGAAGCCAGTTCTTCGGCTTTTTCAAGAGAATCCATAAAGGCTCCGTTGCCGCATTTCAAATCCATAACCAAGCAATCAAGACCGGCGGCTAATTTTTTGGATAAGATTGAGGCGGTAATCAAATTAATTGATTCAACAGTTCCGCAAACATCCCGAATAGCATAGATTTTTTTATCGGCCGGTGCCAAATTTTCGGTCTGACCGATGATGGCACAACCAACCTCTTTTACGGTTTTGCGAAACAGGTCGTTTGACGGCGAAGTTTGATAACCTGAAATCGAATCAAACTTATCGAGGGTGCCGCCGGTATGTCCCAAACCGCGACCAGATATCATCGGAACATAGGCTCCGCAAGCCGCAATCATAGGAGCCAGCATAAGGCTTATTTTATCGCCGACACCGCCCGATGAATGTTTATCAACCACGGGAGCGTCAAGTTCCGGCCATTGTAGGACATCGCCCGAATCTCTCATAGCCAGAGTTAGAGCGGCAGTTTCTTCTTTGCTCATACCTTGTAAAAATATGGCCATGGTTAAAGCGGCAGTTTGAGCATCGACTATGGAGCCATCGGTTACGCCGGCAATGAATTCTTTAATTTCTTCGGAACTTAAGGTCTTCCCGTCGCGTTTTTTGCGGATTATTTCTTGCGGTAACATCTTAATATCCTCTTTCTATGGTATTAATTAGGTCGGTTAAGACCGAGCTTGCTCCGATACGAAAATGTTTGGGGCTAACCCAAGAGCTTCCCATTATCGATTGAGCCAAGCTCAAGTATTTTTTGGCGTCAGTGGTGGTTTTTATACCGCCTGAAGCCTTAAATCCGATGTCTTTGCCACTTTTTTTGATGGTTTCTAAAATTATGTTGGCGGCTTCCGGAGTGGCGGATATTTCGGTCTTGCCGGTTGAGGTTTTGATAAAATCGGCTTCGGCTTCAATGCACAATTCCGAGGCTTTTCTGATGTTGTCTACGGTTTTTAGTTCCCCGCTTTCGATAATAATTTTGAGAGTGTGTTTTTGCGAAGCTTTTCTTGCTGCTTGCAAATATTTGAGGCAGAACTCACTATCACCGCTCAACAGGGTTCGGTACGGCAACACTACATCTAATTCATCGGCCCCCAGTTGTATTGCTTTGGCTATTTCTTGTTCCATGAGCAATATGTCGGGCAAACCTTTGGGAAAATTTATTACGGTAGCTTTTTTTATCTCGGAAGGTAGCTTATCCTTGGTAAAGGGCAGAAAACGCGACCAAATGCAAACTGCCGCGGTTTTACCATAGGGAGTTGAGGCTCTTTCGCACAAATCAAGCACTCGTTCCTCGGTATCGTCGGTGTTGAGAGTAGTTAAATCAAGGCAGGAAATAATTAGTTTAGCAGCGGTTACATCATCCATTTTTATAGCCTTTCGATTATGAGGTTAATAAGATGGCCGAGATTTTGAGCGGCTTTTTCGGCCATCGCCAAAGTCTCATCGTGAGATTGGGATTGTTCTTGCAAACCGGTTCCCAAATTGGTTATTACCGAAAAACCAAGTACTTCAATTCCGCAATAGGCGGCGGTTATGACCTCCGGCACGGTCGACATTCCAACCGCATCAGCTCCTAAAATTCCAAAAGCTCTGACCTCGGCAGCGGTTTCAAAATTGGGGCCCGAAACCATAAGGTAAACTCCTTGCTTTAGGTCTATTCCGGCTTCTTTAGCGGTTGTCACGGCAAGTCGTTGCAATTTTTTATCATAAGCATTGCTCATGTCGGGAAATCTGGGACCTAAATTTTCATCATTGGCTCCAATCAAAGGATTATTGAAGCTAAAGTTTATGTGATCGGTTATTAACATTAACGAACCGGCGGCAATTTTAGGATTGAGCGAACCGGCAGCATTGGTAACGATTAGTTTTTTTATTCCCAACAATTTAAATGTTTTGATTATTTGGCTTATACTTTGCGGTGTATGACCCTCGTATTGGTGAACACGACCTTGCATACACAAAACTTTTTTACCTTGCAGAACTCCGGCAATAAAACGGCCTTGGTGTCCGCTGACACTACTTTGCGGAAAGTCTTTGATGTCGGCGTAACCTATAACTGTCGGATTTTGAATGTTGTTTGCAATATCTCCGAGACCTGAACCTAAAACTAAGGCAATTTCGGGGGCAAAATCGCCCAGCTTATTTTTGATTTGTTCGCAAAAAGAATAACAAAGCTCTTTCATATCTAAAACTCCGCAAAACCGGACGGCAACAGTTCGGCAATCTTATAAGTTTTTTGAATACCGTTTTTGTCGGCCAGATGAATTAATGTATTCTCATCACCAAATTCGGCTATTCTTTGCCGGCAGGCACCGCAAGGAGTTATCAGTTCTTTGCTGTCGGCAAATATCAGAATTTCTTTAATTTTTTTATCTCCGCCGCAAACCATGGCTGCAATAGCTCCCGCTTCGGCACAGGTTCCGACCGGATAAGAAATGTTTTCAACATTACAGCCCGCATAAAAATTGCCGGCGTCGCTTTCTATGGCCGCTCCGACCCTAAATTTTGAATAAGGAACATAAGCATTGGCGGCCGCGGCTTGTGCCATTTCGAATAGTCTTGTTTGTTCTTTCATGTCCATAACCGTATAAATTAAATGTTTTTTTAATTTTATGATGTATAATATACGCAGATTTTAAAGATTGCAAAATATATTTATCGACACTCTCATAACCAATTAGGGAAGGATGGCACAGTGAAAAAATTTATTTTGGGTTTAGTTGTTTTTTTAGTGCTTGCAGCCGGCGGATTTGTACTTTATGTAACCAATATTGATTGGAATCAGCATAAAGACAAAATTGCCGAACAGGTTTACAATCTGACCGGAAAATCCGTTGATTTTGAGGGACGTTTAAGCTTTGAAATTTTGCCGTCACCGTATCTTAATGCCAGCAACGCAAAAATATACAATTCTCAAGATAAAAACGGCACTCCGTTAATGGAGGTTAACAATATTGTGGCCGAATTATCCCTGCTGCCGTTGTTGAAAGGTGAATTCCATGTTAAAAAAATGACGCTTGATGGCGTTAATATTAATATATTATGGGGCGAAAACGGCTTTAGTTGGCAAGATGATTTGACCCAAGACCAAAGACAAATGATGGAAGAAGCCGATACCGTGCTAAATAGTGTCAGTTTGAAAAATGCGACGGTAAATTTTGAGGCTCCGGAATCCGATATAAGTTTGCAATTAACCAATCTTAACGGTGAGGTTTTTGCTCAAAGCATCTTCGGTCCATTCAGAATAGAGGGAAATTATTTGAAAGGAAATTCGCCGGAAGGCTTCGCTCTTACGGTCGGAAAATTATCCGAAACAATGCCCACAACTTTAAATATGGTCGTAACCCACCCCGTATCGGAAAGTTATGTCAGGTTTGACGGCTCTTTTCAAACCGCAAATAAATCATTAAGCGGCAACACGATTATCGAATCAAAAAAAGTAAGCGACTTTATCAATGCCAATATATCCTCTGCCGAAGTACCGAGCGAATATAATGGCACTCCTTTGGCTTTGGGATTTGACATCGCAATTAATCCCAAAAGTACCAAAATTTCTAATATGGTCATTAAATACGGTGACACCCAAGGAGCCGGCATAATTAATGTTACACCGTTGAGAAATAATGCAACGGAAGTTAACGGTGAATTCAATTTTACCGACCTTGACATCGCCCCGTTGGCTAAAATGTGGGAAGATTTTAGAAAAAAATACGAAAATGAAGCTTTCGTACCCGAATACCCTGCCGACATTACCTTGAATGTTAAAGCTTTGCGAGCCATGTATCAGGGGCAGGGAATGAAAAATATGGAAGTTGCCGTTAACCTCTATAAAGACACTATGACAATCAAAAATTTTGCCGTGACATTGCCCGGAAATACCGATTTTAAGAGCAAAGGAGTTGTATATCCTTCGGAAGGAGAGCTGTATTATCAGTTTGATACCGAGGCAGTCTCGGAAGATCTTATGCAGACATTAAATTGGCTCGGAATTGCACCCAAAACCTCAATAAGCTCGGTTTATAAAAAGCTAAACGCTAAAGCAAAAATTGCCGGTAATTTCAATAAAATCCAAATATCCCCATACAGCCTGACTCTCGATAAAAGCATTTTGTCGGGAGAGGCCGGAATAATCTTGGGCGATAGAAAAGATATGATGGTGGTAATAAATGCCGACAGCTTGAACCTTGATAATTACATTAATCCGCTGCCGGAAGAAGAAAAAAATAAAAGTTTCAGCGAAAGAATGAATTACCGCTTCGGCAAATTGGCGATGCTTAATGATATGGATTTGATATTGGATATAAAATCAAACTTAATCATATATGAGGCCACACCTTTTGAAAAAGTAGAATTTAAGGGCAATTTGCTAAACGGAGAGATGTCCTTGGAAAAACTCAATATCGGTCAGGTAGCCGATACGACGATTGAATTAAACGGCAAAGTTTCCGGATTCGGAGCATCACCGAAAGTTACCGAATTGCAATACCTAATCTCAAGCAAAAATGTTGCAACATTTATAGATAAATTTGGCTTTGATGTGCCAAAACTTGATTATAAAAGATTCGGCACTATGTCATTGTCGGGGGGAGTTAACGGCAGTTTTAGCAATATGGCATTAAACACCATACTTAATTTGGGTCGTTTGGAAGTAAGTTATAAAGGAACGGTCACCAAAGGTGAACAAAACACGGACTATAACGCCGATGTGGAAATAAAACACCCCGATTTTACCACAATGATTGCCGAATTAGGGGCTGATTATGAGCCTGCGGTCAGGGCTTTGGGGCCGTTTAATGCCAAATTTAATATAACAGGCAATTCTGCCGTCGCGACAATCAAAAATTTAGAGAGCAATATTGGCTATACGGCGGTTTCGGGCAACATGAATTATGAAAAGATGGGTAATCGCTCCGGCTTTATCGGAGATTTAAAAATTAATAAATTTGAGCTTGATAAATTTATTCCGAAGTCAAAGACATCGTTGTTAACGGGGCCCCAACAAAGCATGGATATATCATTTTTGCCCAAGCCTTTTTGGAGCAAAGATAAAATCGACTACACTCCTTATAATAAAGTCAACTTGAAAACTACCGTTGATATTGCGGAGCTGTCATATAAAAATTATATATTTAAGGACGCAAAGGCCGATTTTGAGGCTACGGAAAATACAATCAGTATCGGAAATTTTGCGGCAGTTTACAACGAAACTCCGGTTAGCGGCAACGCAACTTTGTATACGGGAAAAGATCCCACGGTAACAATCAGTGTCAATATTCCGGAAGCAAAAGCCGAAAACTTTACCTTGGGCGGCAAAATATTCGGCATAAAAAGCGGCAAATTTAATACTCGCTTTGATTTAAGCTCCAAGGCCGACAGTGAAGAAAGTTTTGTCAATAATCTTAAAGGTAAAGCCGAATTTAATGCAACATTGGCAGATGTAAGCGGAATTAATCTCACCACAATATATAGTGATTTGACAACTCGCAATCAGACCGAAGGTTTATCTGAAGCAGTAAAATCCAATATTTCCTCGGGCAATACCTTGTTTGAAAAAATATCCTCCCGAATGATATTGGACGGCGGCAAATTTAGCTTAGCCAACACCTTAATGCAAAGCAACAATGTCAATGTCAATGTTTCGGCCGAAGGAAATTTAAGCGATTGGACCATGGATGCCGTCTTCAATATCAAATATAATGAGCCAAAATACTTGCCGGAATTTACCGTATCTTTCAAAAACAGTATGGAAAAACCCGATGTTGATATCAATGTCGACAGTCTTATTAAGTTGTATCAAGCTCGCGAAGAACAGGCAAAAGAAGCAAAAGAAGCCGCCGCCGCAGCCGAGACAAATTATTGGAAAGGACTGGTTAACGAGCAACGCAAAACAGCCGATGATTTGGTTTTGAGTACCAGAGAAAAATTAGAAAAAGACATACAGGATAAAATGAGTAAAGCGGTTAGTCCGGAAAATGTAAATAAATATAATGTGTTGGTGCAAGATATTGCCAACACTTTGGCCGAACTGGTCAATGTTGTCGATAATTTAGAAGAAGAGAAGTTTGACAGTGCCACGGTAGAAAAATTAAAAGAAGCCAATCAAAAGGCCATCAAACAAATTGAAATTTATTCCAATCGTCGCGACGAGATATATAAGTCTGATCTGCTAAAACAAAATGATAAAGAATATGCAAAAGTTGTAGAGGTCCACAATGCCTTGAAGCAAGTTTTGTTCGGTTATAACGGCAAACTCGATTCTTATAAAGAAAGACTCAGAAAATCCTTAAGCGACTACAAGCCGGATGATGATACGCAATTTGTTATGCTAAAACAAGACATTGATAATGCGGTCAAGGTTTTGGAAAAGATGAATTCCGACACGCAACAAAATCAAAATTTTGATAAAAGCGGCATCAATAGCGGCGATTTGCAAAAGAGAAATGCAGCTCTTGTCGAGATTTTTGAGCAGATGCAAAACGGCATTGACGATATAAACGAAAAGATAAAAAAGCTTAATGAATACATTGAGCCGAAAATAAAAGCCGCCGAGCAAAAATATTATGAAGAAGTGCAGAAAAAAGAAGATGAGCGGATACTTAGAGAGAACACAGGAAGCATAAGTGTTAAAAAAACCGGTCAGACCTATACGGTTACGAGAGATCTGGAAGATATAAAAGAGGTTAAAGAGCAAATAAGCAATGAAGAAATAAAGGTGCTTGATTTTTCAAGACAAAAAGCCGATATTCAGCAGGCTCCGAGCGGCAAACAGGAAAACATAATAAAAAAAGGTCGGAATAGTCGATTAAAATAACTTGAGGAATAGGTTTTTTGTGTTATATATTTAAGACATAAAATTAACCTTATTATTCGGAGTTTATTTATAATGAAAAGACCAGAAGTATGTATTTTACCGGTTGCCGGTTTGTCAACCAGAAATTTGCCTGCGACCAAAGTTTTGCATAAAGGATTCTTAACTTTACACAGCAAGCCGATTATTCAATATGCGGTAAACGCGTGTGCCGAGATTGGCATCAAAGAAATTGTTTTTATCTATAGTGATCAGTCTTGTAAGTATCTGTTTGAGAAGTATTTTGCTCCGTATCCGTGGTTGGAAGAGCATTTAAAAGAAAAAAACAAGATTGAAATTTTGCAAGAGTTATTATCGGTAATTCCGCAAGGGATGAAGTTTTCATTCGCCGAACAGAAAGAACCGTTAGGCAATGGTCACGCCATCTTGATGGCAAAAGATATTGTCGGGGACAGAGATTTTGTGGTTATGTGGCCCGATGATGTTTACATTAATTTCCATGGTGCCGGTATTTTGTCACAACTTTTGGAAGTTTACGAAAAAGAAGGCGGCATGGTAGAAAATATTATGGAACTGCCGCGTGAACAGTTGGTGCGTTACGGGGTATTGTCCGGAGCCGTGAGAGAGGGTCGTATTGTTCATGCCAAAGGCAAAGTTGAAAAGCCGGCATTAGAAGATGTTCCGTCTAATTATGCCAGCATGGGACCATATATTTTGCCAAACGAAATTATGGACATTTTGCCCGAGGTTAAGAAAGGCAATAACGGCGAGATAAACTTGGCTGACGCCATGGGATTAGCGGCGGAAAGGGGCATGAAGCTCACCGGTGTTTTGTGCGAAGCAACCAGATTTGATTGCGGCACCAATAAAGAATTGGCAAAATCCAATCTGAAGTTATCTTTGATGGAAGATCCGGAATTGCGAGCCTATTGTGCCGATTTATTGAACACGATATTGGTCTAGAAGCACTAAAGATCAAAAAGGTATCGTCTGCCAACCGGACGATACCTTTTTTTGTAAAAAAATGCTTGCATTTAAAGAAAATATTGGTTATGTTGCCCTCAACTTATGAGAGTCGGAAAGGGCTTTCTTGAGGAGTGCGGGTATATATGAAGGTAGTATCCGCTTGTAGAGTTTTATCCGGTCTGCCCGTCAGGCCAAAGAAAATTGAAAGGAAAATGCCATGAGACATGGAGTAAAACACAGAAAACTTAACATGGACACCAATGCTCGCAGAGCTTTGTATTCTAATTTGACTGCGGCCGTTTTGACCCATGAACAGATTAAAGTTACTTTGCCGAGAGCTAAAGAATTGAGAACATTTGTTGATAATATGATTACCTTGGGCAAAAAAGGTCAGTTGAACAATCGTCGTCAGGCATTGGCTTTCTTGCGTGACAACGAGGTTGTATCTAAGTTGTTCTCTACCTTGGCCGAAAGATACAAAAATCGCAACGGTGGTTATACCAGAGTGTTGCGTGCCGGTTACCGCTATGGTGATTGTGCCGAGATGGCCATCGTTGAATTGGTTGATCGCGATGTTAATGCCAAAGGTTTGAAAGATTTGGCAAGAGTAGCTGCTGAAAAAGCTGCGTTAGAAGCTGCTGAGAAAGAAGCTAACGCCGAAGTTGCTAAGGAAGAAAAGAAAGTCGAAAAGAAGGCTGAGAAGAAAACAGAAAAGAAATCTAAAAAAGCTGAGAAAAAAGACGCTGAATAATTTTTAGGTTATAGAACAATCCCCCTCATCAATAGTTTGATGAGGGGGATTTGCATTAGCTAAGCAACTACAACTTACCTGTGTAGATATATATATAAGCTGCATAATTAGGTGGTCGATTGTCAAGCCCAGAATCCGAATCAGTGGGTGTAGTATTTGTCACGCTTAGTTCTAGAGCTGCTTCAGTAGATGTCGGTATATAGTAGGTTTGATCCGTTCCCTTTGTATGATTAACCTTATCCATTCCAACCACGTTTCCAGAGCTAAACCTAACAATATGTGTATGCTCTTTAATTCCAGGTTTCTGACGTGATGCATAGCTCGTAGAAGAAGCTCCTCCTTTCATTCTTAAAAACATGCCCCTATAGTCTGGCAGTTTAGAGTCAAAACCTGCATCTTTTAGTACTTTTTTTAATTCTGAATCTTTGTATCTACCATCGGCAATATTATTTATATCTCGTCCATCACAATATAACCATCCAGCATGGTCGTGTGGTCCTGTTGAACCATATATGTCTTTTTCAACATGCAAGGAGAATTTAATTTCTCCGGCTTGGGCTTGCATATCACACATTACTTTTGCATTATCAAATGGACACACGACATAATCTCCGGGACAATCGGCTTCCTCATCTGTGTAGCCAAAAAATGCACAATTTTGCAAAGTGGTAGATAATGCTACCTGATCTTTATTCCGTTTCATAGGAGTGTAGGTATAGAAATAACCATCAACGGCATAATTTACAGGTCTGTTTTCGCCAATATAAAGAGCTGATGAATTTTGCCCATTGGGGGACCCTGATTTGGTATTGGTAGTAGCTGAATCATTAGATGGTTTAGTTTGATATGTATGGTATCCTTTGAAAGAACCATTAAGTACATTCGCCTTGTATCGGTTCATCGTACTTAGTTTTGTGTGTGGATTACTGTAGGTTATATGTAGACTAGAGTGTTCTTTTGTGGTTTGTGCACCTGTGCTGCCATTTGCTACACCGCAATAGCCAGAACCAGCTCCAACTATAAAGTAACCGCTATAGTTAGGAGAATATGATGAGTCGTTTGCCTTATCCCAAACGACAGTTCGACCGTCCACATTACCGGAAGCTAAGGCAAATTTGAAATCGTTTTGATATGCTTCTTCATCGCAAGTTTTGAAGTTAGTATCAAATGGACAAGCAACGAAGTTGCCGGGGCAGCCATTGTGAATGTATCCATAGTCAGTACATTTTGGTGCTTCACGGCAATCCATAGGGTCGCTTGCATATATTTGACAAGGAAGAAGAGTGACTAAGCCTAAAAGTGGTAAATATATTTTTCTCATCTCTTTTCTCCTTTTATTTTGTGGCCGGTTGTCCAGCAAAGATGTAAACATATAGTCCAATTCTAATTGGACAATGTTCACTAGCGCTACTGGAATTATCAGAGACTATTTGTGGTTCTGACGATTGAGTAACTACAACTGTTTCAGTTCCACCTAAAGTTCCTGTTTTTTGCGATGTTGCAGAAAATCTATAGACGGGATAGCTGTGGTAATGTTCACCTATTTCAGCTTCTTGCAATTTGTAAAGCAAACCATTTGAGAAAAAGCCATTATCAGGTGCGTATCCATATCCTCTTAAAAATATTCCTCTAAAATTGGGAAGCAGATACTGACCATTGTTATCATCATTATTATCATTGTCAGCATATTTGGTACCTATTAGAGAAGCAAGCTGAGGATATTTAGTTGCATTATATGTTGCTCCATTACATAGCAACCAACCGTTTTGCGACATACTAACCGTGCT
>CASEYY010000012.1 GCA_949292335.1 uncultured Pseudomonadota bacterium | reverse complement strand
ATTTCCGGCTCAGCCGTTCCGAAAGGTTCCGGCGTAAAATCATCAGACACCGCATCGGCAGACACCATCTCTTCACCAAACGGCGAAACCTCCGGCACTTTTTCTTCTTCCGGCAATACATCTCCTACCGATATGTTTTCCTCGGCGATTTCCGGCTCAGCCGTTCCGAAAGGTTCCGGCGTAAAATCATCAGACACCGCATCGGCAGACACCATCTCTTCACCAAACGGCGAAACCTCCGGCACTTTTTCTTCTTCCGGCAATACATCACCTGCCGATATATTTTCATCGGCTACCGGTTCGTAATCAACCAAACCACCGTCATCTTTTAACGCCACATCCGTGGACAAATCATCAAACGACAAACCACTGCTTTCATCATCGTTAAATATACTCTCGCTACTATTACCACCAACCTTACCCTCTGCGGCCAATATATCGTCAAAATTAAAATCCGTATTGCCGACATCCTCAAGATTCAAATCAGTTCCGTCTGCGGTAACTTCCGGCAAATCATCGAAATTAAAATCCGATAGATCCAAGTCATCAACACTGTTTTTTACATCTTCTGCCATAATTTTACTCTCCGTTAAAGCGGTAACATAATAACGACACGCAACCCACCCAAATGACTGTCTTCCATAACTATTTTTCCGGCATGAGCGGTGATAATATCCTTGGTAATAGCCAAGCCCAAACCGATTCCCCCGGTTTCTTTATTTCTTGAATTTTCCAAGCGGTAAAAAGCCCTAAACACCTCTTCTCTCTTATCTTTGGGAATTCCCGGTCCGTTATCATCAACAATAATCTTGATATCGTGCTCGTTTTTTTCGACCCTTACCTCAATTTTCTTAGCATACCGACAAGCATTATTTATTACATTAGTAACCGCACGACGCAAAGACTGTTCTTTTGCCATAATCTCAACATTATCGCCTGTACCGATGTATTTTATTTTAACCGTTCTTTTCGCACATCTTCGCACGATTTCGGCAATCAAGGCCCCAACATTAACCTTAACGGCAGCTTCATCCCCCTCACCTTTAACAAAAGCCAAATAACCGTTAAGCATTTTTTCCATTTCATCAATATCAGCCAAGAAATCCGTCTTGTCTTGACTGTCTTCAGTCATAGCCAACATCAACTTCATTCTGGTTAAAGGTGTACGCAAATCGTGAGAAATACCGGCCAACATCTGGGTTCTCTCCACAATTTGCCGCAAAATTCTTTCTTTCATTTTAATAAAAGCCCAACCGGCTTTACGCACCTCGGACGAACCATAAGGTTTGAAATCATCATCATCAATTCCCTTACCGAAATTTTCTGCAGTTTGTGCCAGATCGGCGATGGCTCTGACTTGTATTCTCAAGAACATAACCGATACCAAGAATAATAATACCGATGTAGCCACCATCCATACCACAAACATAAAGATTGACGACGAGAATATTTTTTTCTGCGAGCAAGTAAACAGATAAACTCCGCCGTTTCGTTCTATCCATATAATCAGTTCGTTGTTTTTATCTTTTGATTTATCAATCCACACGCTCCATTCGCCGTGATCGAACACATTTTCCAAAGCCTCTTTAAGATAAGCCACGACGATAGGGTTTGCCTTCAAATCATTTCTTGCTTTTTCGCTTTCATCGGTATCATAAAAATTAAAATCGATTTGCCAGCCTTCTCTGGACAATTTTTTCAAATTTTGCAAAGGCATTCCGTCTTCATGCAATCTTATAATTACACTGATATCATCGACCAGATTTTCCGACAATTTTCGCCCCATTCGGCTCCAGCTACCGTCAAAAAATACCACAACCGACACTACCTGCACCACGATTAAGGGGACAAATATCAGCAGCATTGTTCTAAAAAACAATGTTCTCGGCAAAAGTTTCCTCCGCCATTTATCAAGAAAACTTTCAAATTTATGTGGTAACCTGATATGCATTACATCTCCAATCAGTCAGGCAACAGCATATATCCTTTTCCGCGTAAAGTTTGCAAATAGCGAGGATTTTTGGAATCTTTTTCTATTTTTTTACGCAATCTTGTTATTTGCACATCAATCGACCTCGGCGATTGACCGGCACCGAGCATTTCCGAAAGTTTTTCTCTGGAAAACACCTGTCCTTTTTTAGCCCCCAGAATAACCAAAACATTTTGCTCGACCGGAGTAATATGCATAATTTCACCGTTTTTAGCCGAGAGTTCTCTGGTCTGCATATTAAACACATAAGCCCCCAAGCTCAACATTTGCAGTTTTTCATCATCAGCGGGAGTTCTCTTTAGTACATTTGCGATACGCAAGAGCAATTCTTTAGGTTCAAAAGGCTTTGCGACATAATCATCGGCACCGCCCTCCAAGCCGACTATTCTGTCCTCAACCGTGCCCATGGCTGTAAGCATTATGACAGGGACAGAACTTTCTTTCCGCAACGAGCTCAAAAAATCAAGGCCGCTTTCCTTTGGCATCATCACATCAACGATTAACAAATTAAATTTATATTGCCGCATCATCATTCTGGCCTCTTCGGCATCTTTAGCGGTTGATACCATAAAACCGTTCTCACGCAAGAATCTCTGTAACAAATTGCGTAATCTGGTATCATCATCTACCACTAAGATATGCTTAAGAGACTGTTCCACAGGCAGCGACCTCGACTTTCGGATTATTTCTTTAAGTTTTTAGCCTTGTTTTTTGGTGTTTTCTTAGGTTTAACGGCTTTAGTTTTAGGCTTAACCAACTTAATTTTCGGCATTTGCGGTACTTTGGCACAATTCTCGGTCTTACTGATATAATCCAAACTTTTTTGGAAATATTGATAACCGGTAATAAAAGTCAAAGCCCCGGCGACCCAGAGTAATATTTCACCGATACCGCCCCAGTACCAGACACCTTTCAAGAGCATCATGGACAAAGCGGTCATCTGGAAACCGGTTTTCCACTTAGCCAATCTGGTAACCGGCAAACCGGCGTTAACCTCACGCAAGAATTCTCTTAAGCCCGAAACCAAAATCTCCCGACATAAGATAATGATAATAGGGATATACGAAAGTTCGGTGACCAGCATTCCATGTTTAGCCAACAAGACGACCAGAGCCGAAGTGACCAAAAGTTTGTCGGCGATTGGATCGAGCAGTCTTCCCAAGGCTGAAGTTTCTCCTCTGGCTCTAGCCAAATAGCCGTCGAAATAGTCGGTTATGGAGGCGATAATAAACAGTACGGCGGCAAAGACGGCCCACCACATTGATGTAATGTAAACCGACAAGAAGATTGCCGGAATTACGACGATTCTCGAGATTGTCAATATATTGGGAAGATTATACATTTTTATGTCCTCAAAAAGTTAACTTTGCTAAGGATTGTAGAACATAAAAATCAATTATGGAAGTAGTTATAAATCTTTTCCGCTATTTTTTTACTTATACCTTCAATTTTCATCAACTCTTTTAATGAAGCTTCTTTGACGGCCTGCGGCGACCCAAAATATTTAAGCAGTTGCGTTTTTCTTTTTTGCCCAATTCCCTCTATCTCGTCAATAACCGAAGTCGTAATGGATTTTGCTCTTTTTTTACGATGTGTTCCGATGGCAAAGCGGTGAGCTTCATCACGCAGGTTTTGCAGATAAAAAGCCAAAGGAGAGCGATATTCCAGTTCAAAACTTTCTTTATTTTTCATGTGATAAAATTCTTTTCCGGCATTTCGGTCCGGACCTTTGGATATGGCAATAATGGCAATACCATCAAGATTAAATTCTTTCAAAGCCTCATAAACTGCATTAAGTTGCCCTCGCCCGCCATCTAGCAATATGACATCGGGCTTATTTTCCGGTGTCATTTTTTCAAATCTCCTAAGCAATACTTCTTTCATCATGGCAAAGTCATCATGCGTATTTTCGGTATATTTTATATTAAAGGTCCGGTAATTTTTCTTATCAAAACCCTCCGGAGTTGCTACCACCATTGCCCCGATGGCAAAGCTCCCCTGATTGTGTGAGTTATCATATATCTCAATTCTTTGCGGAACCTTTTTCAAACCGAATTTTTCGCAAAAGGTTTGCAAATTATTCTTAACCGACGCCTCCAAAGCGACTTTGCGTCTGATTGCATCAACGGCATTCTGTTCGGCAAACTGTCTTAACTTAAATTTGTTTCCGCTTTTGGGTAAAACAATCTTGGCTTGCAGAGCTTGCTGCCAGAAGTCAACATTTTCGATGTCTTCACCGATAATAATTTCCTTTGGCGGCAAATGGTTGGCATAAAACTCGCCCAAAAACGCCTCCAGTACTTCTCTTTTTTCGGCTCCTTCGGTCTGATTAGGAAAATATACGGCATTTCCGCAATTTTGCCCCGAACGCACAAAAAACACCTCCACCGCAAACAAATTACTTTCTTCGGCAATTCCTATGATATCGGTTGAAACAAGTCCGGCATATTCGACATTTTGTCTGGTTTGGATTGCACTCAAAGCTCTAATTCTGTCGCGTATAGCCAAAGCCGTTTCAAAATCTTGCCTATCGCTTGCCTCCATCATTTGTGCCGCTAATTCTTTTTGGATATCGGCATTTTTTCCTTCTAAAAACGCGATTGCCTTTTTAACCAGCTCTTTATAATCCTGTTGTGATATTTTATTAACACACGGAGCCGAACACCGTTTTATTTGGTACATCAAGCAAGGTCTCTGCCGATTTTTAAACACATTATCGCGACACGACCGCAACAAAAAAACTTTTTGTAAAATATCAACTGCGGCATTAACTGCCAAGACATTGGCAAATGGTCCGAAATAACGATTTTTATCCTTGCGCTCTCCGCGATATTTCGCCAATCTGGGGTATAGCGAATTTTCATCAATCATTAAGTAGGGAAAAGTTTTATCGTCTTTTAGCAAAATATTATAAGGCGGTGAAAACTTTTTAATCAGTTCATTCTCCACCAACAAGGCTCGAGCTTCCGTATCCACCACAATAAATTCCATATGGTCTATCTGAGCCACCATTTGTTGCAAACGTTTCGGTAATTTATTAATATGTGAATAAGCAACTATTCTCTTTTTAATGTTTTTTGCTTTCCCCACATACAACACCTTACCCTCGGCACTTATCATTCGATAAACGCCGGGATTTTCCGGAGCAATTTTTATGTGTTTTTTTAGGTTTTCTAATCCCTTTTTCAAATCATACACTTTGTTACCTCACCTGTGATGTGCCCCTTGATATTACACCACCTTAGTGATAATTCAAGCCCTCTGTTTAAAACAAAAAAAGATTCCGTTTTTTATAACGGAACCCTTTCTTAATTAATTTTTCTTTTCATTTATGCTTCGCTTAATTACTATGCAAAGCATACTCCCCACCAAGATTAGAAATAAGGCGACAAAAATGTACGCCAAAATCAACAATCCGCTCATAGCAATAGTTTTTAAGGTTTAACATTTCTTTTTTTGATTTCTTCTTCTACAATTTGCTTTTGCTTTTCGGTGTAATAAGACGGAAAATTATTCAACACACCATGCAGCATTTGCAACTGTAAATCAGACATTTCTCTTACATGTTCGCGATACTCTTGTTCCATATCTTCCGCTTCTTTCTGCAACCTACGCTGTCTGCGCTTTGATGCAACAGCTTCAGCTATCTGATAAAAACAAAAAGTAATAAGTAAAGAACAAATCGCAGCTAGTACCATAATAAGCAGAAACTCTTCAAAGCTCATATTCAGAGTTATTTCCATACGCAAGAATTTTAATTAATTTCTTCGAATTTTTAAATTAACTGCATAATCAATAAGTTCTCTAAGAGTTTTTTGCAAAACTTCATTCTTGACCTTGTTTGATTTTTCCAATTTAACAAGTTCGCTCTGCAGCTCTTCGAGCTTCTGGTCATAATCCTTAAGTTCCTCAAAGAAAAAAAGATTGCAAATCTCTCTTTTGAGAAATTCTCTACAAACTTCCTCTTGTTCAAGCTTTTCTTCTTCTTTGCGAAACAACCGAGATATAATCTTATCTCTGAATTTTAATCCCAAAAAAACTATTACTATCACCAATAAGACGATGATTAAAAACCAATAATGTTCCATAGGCATATTTTTTAATTGTTTAACAATAATTATTATCGGTTTTCAAAATATCACAAAGGTCTTTGTTGTCAACAAAAAACCCCCGTTCATACGAACGGAGGTTTTTCGATTTTAAGCCTAATTATTCGGCTGTTTTGGCATCTATCAAAGCTTGTTGCTGAGCCTCTTCTTTCAAGGATTGAATTTCCTTGTCGTTTTGAGCCGCAACTTTCTTCAAAGCTCTCAAGACCGTACCGGTACCGGCCGGGATTAAGCGACCGACGATAACATTTTCTTTCAAGCCTCTCAAATCATCGACTTTACCTTCAACCGCAGCTTCGGTCAAGACGCGAGTTGTCTCTTGGAACGAAGCAGCCGAAATAAATGACTTGGTCTGCAAGCTGGCTTTTGTAATACCCAAAAGCACCGGAGTTGCCTCAGCCGGAGTTTCACCGGCTTCGATAACCTTGGCATTTTTGGCTTCAAACTCATCGGCATCAACCTGTTCGCCAACCAAGAATGTGGTATCACCGGGGTTGGTAATCTCAACTTTACGCAACATTTGCGAAACAATTACTTCAATGTGCTTATCGTTGATTTTAACACCTTGCAAACGATATACATCTTGTACTTCTTTAACCAAGTATTCGGCCAATTTTTCAACGCCCAAAACTCGCAAAATATCATGCGGAGCCGGAGTACCGTCAACCAAGGCATCACCCTTCTTAACGATATCACCTTCTTGAACAACCAAGTGGCGTCCTTTGGGTATCAAATATTCAACCGGATTACCTTTAGCCGGAACAACGGTAATCCGTTGTTTAGCCTTGTAGTCTTTACCAAATTCGACCATACCGTCAATATCGGAAATGATAGCCGGATCTTTAGGTCTTCTGGCTTCAAACAACTCGGCAACACGCGGCAAACCACCGGTAATATCTTTGGTTTTTGAAGATTCTCTCGGGATTCTTGCGATAACATCACCGACCTTAACTTCCGAACCATTGTCAACCGACAAAATGGCATCGGCCGACATATAGTAGCAAACTTCCTTACCGTTATCAAAAGTAACCGGTTTGCCTTTGGCATCTTTCAAGACAATGCTTGGTTTCAAACCGGCACTTGATGAGTTTGAACGCCAATCAATAACCGTTTTAGAAACGATACCGGTTGTTTCATCGGTAACTTCTTTAACCGAAATATTGTTAATCAAGTCAACCAATTCAACCTTACCGGCTTTTTCGGTAATAACCGGAACGGTAAACGGATCCCATTCGGCAATCTTCTGACCTTTTTTAACCTTATCGCCTTCGGCAACCAAAAGCTTGGTACCGTAAGGAATGCTGTGACGAGATTTTTCACGCCCGTTATTGTCAACGATAACGATTTCGCAGTTACGCGACAACACCAAGCCGTGTCCTTCGGAGTTGGTAACGATATGACCGTTATCCAATTTCATCACACCGGCGAACGGAACTTCAACCGAAGCCTGCTCGGCACCTTTTTGTGCCGCACCACCGATGTGAAAGGTTCTCATGGTTAACTGAGTACCGGGCTCACCGATTGACTGAGCGGCAATAACACCGACAGCCTCACCGACATTAACCGGGGTACCTCTGGCCAAATCACGACCATAACAAGCCGCACAAACACCATGTTTGGACTCACAAGTCAGCACCGAACGGATTTTAACCTGTTCAACACCGGCGGCCTCAACTACATCAACATCATTTTCGTCAATGAGCTTGCCTTTTTTAACCAAAACTTCACCGGTCTCTGGGTGCAAAATGTCTTCTTGGATTGTACGACCCAAAATGCGTTCACCGATAGAAACGATAACATTACCGCCATCAACTACCGGACGCACGATAATACCTCTTTCGGTACCGCAGTTGGTTTCGGTAACAACCACATCCTGAGCCACATCGACCAGACGACGAGTTAAGTAACCGGAGTTAGCGGTCTTCAAAGCGGTATCGGCCAAACCTTTACGAGCACCGTGGGTTGAGTTAAAGTACTCAGACACCGTCAAACCTTCTTTAAAGTTTGAAATAATCGGCTGTTCGATAATTTCGCCCGACGGCTTAGCCATCAAACCACGCATACCGGCCAACTGACGCATTTGTGCTGCCGAACCACGAGCTCCGGAGTGAGCCATCATGTAAACTGAGTTGATATATCCGTGTTCGGTTTTTGAAATGTTTTTCATCATTTCATCGGCAATTTTGTCGGTACAAGCGGCCCAAATATCGACCACTTTGTTATATTTTTCGCCTTTGGTAATCAAACCGTTTTGATACTGTTCCTCAAACTCCTTAACTTGAGCTTCTGTTTCGGCAATCAGAGTTTTCTTAGCTTCAGGCACAATCAAATCATCTTTACCGAATGAAATACCTGCCTTACAAGCATTGGTAAATCCTAAGGTCATGATTTTATCAACGAACAGGCAGGTCTCCTTTTGTCCGCAGTGACGATAAATAATGTCGATGATTTCACCGATTTCCTTCTTACGCAACAATCTGTTGACCAAAGAGAAAGGAACATTTTTGTGTTTGGGCAAAACTTCGGAGACCAAAATGCGTCCCGGAGTGGTTTCAACCAAACCATATTTGGTACTGCCCTCATCATCAACATATTCCATACGGCATTTGATTTTAGCATGCAAATCAACTACCTTTTCATTCAAAGCCAACTGGACTTCGTTGAAGTCAGAGAAAATCATCCCCTCACCGTTCATCCCTTCGGCTTCATATGTCAGGTAGTAAATACCCAAGACCATATCTTGTGTCGGCACTATAATCGGTTTACCGGAAGCCGGCGACAAAATATTGTTGGTTGACATCATCAAGACGCGAGCTTCCAGCTGAGCTTCGATTGACAACGGAACATGGACGGCCATTTGGTCACCATCGAAGTCGGCGTTGAACGCGGTACAAACCAGCGGATGCAAGTGAATAGCTTTACCTTCGACCAAAACCGGTTCAAAAGCTTGAATACCCAAGCGGTGCAAAGTCGGAGCACGGTTCAAAAGTACCGGATGCTCTCTGATAACTTCTTCCAAGATATCCCAAACTTCCGGTCTTTCTTTTTCGACCATTCTCTTGGCTGCCTTAATGGTTGTAGCATGACCATAGAGTTCCAACTTGGCATATACAAACGGCTTAAACAATTCCAAAGCCATTTTCTTGGGCAAACCGCATTGTTGCAACTTCAATTCAGGACCGACGGTAATAACCGAACGACCGGAATAGTCAACGCGTTTACCGAGCAAGTTCTGACGGAAACGACCTTGTTTACCTTTGAGCATATCGGACAAAGACTTCAACGGACGTTTGTTGGTACCGGTAATGGCACGAGCTCTGCGGCCGTTATCAAACAAGGCATCAACAGATTCTTGCAACATTCTCTTTTCGTTACGGATGATAATATCCGGAGCATGCAATTCGATTAATCTCTTCAAACGATTGTTACGGTTAATAACACGACGATACAAATCGTTCAAATCCGAAGTTGCAAAGCGGCCGCCGTCAAGCGGAACCAACGGACGCAACTCAGGCGGAATAACCGGCAACACATCCAAAATCATCCATTCCGGCTTGGTATTTGAATCAATGAAAGATTCAATGATTTTCAAGCGTTTAACCAACTTTTTGCGTTTAGCTTCCGAAGCATTGTCTTTAAGTTCGGCTCTGATAGCTTCTTTTTCGGCCTGCAAATCAATCGAAGCCAAAATTTCTTTCAAAGCCTCGGCACCGATACCGGCACGGAAAGCTTCCTCGCCGTACTCATCAATAGCTTCTTGGTACTGATCTTCGGTCAAAAGCTCGTTAACCGAAAGCGGAGTCAAACCGGGTTCGATAACGATATAGCTTTCAAAGTACAAAACTTTTTCCAAAGCCTTCATCGGAATATCGGTAATCATTGAAATACGGCTCGGCAAAGACTTCAAGAACCAGATATGAGCAACCGGAGCGGCCAGCTCAATATGTCCCATTCTTTCGCGTCTAACCTTCGAAAGAGTAACTTCAACGCCGCACTTTTCGCAGACGATACCGCGATATTTCATTCTTTTGTACTTACCGCACAAGCATTCATAGTCTTTTACCGGACCAAAAATACGAGCACAGAACAAACCGTCTCTTTCGGGTTTAAAAGTACGATAGTTAATGGTTTCGGGTTTCTTTACTTCACCATACGACCAAGAACGAATTTGTTCGGGAGAAGCAATCGAAATTCTGATTTGATCAAAAGCTTCAGCAGATACCTGTTGACCAAAATATTTTGCAATATCATTCATATTATAAAAACTCCTTATCCCTTAAATTTCTTCGTTCAACAATTCGACATTCAAGCACAAAGACTTAATTTCCTTAGTCAACACATTAAATGACTCCGGAATACCGGATTCGAATGAATCCTCGCCTCTGACGATAGCCTCATAAACCTTGGTACGACCGTTAACATCATCCGACTTAACGGTAAGCATTTCTTGCAAGGTATAGGCGGCACCGTAAGCTTGCAAAGCCCACACTTCCATTTCACCGAAACGTTGTCCGCCGAATTGAGCCTTACCACCCAAAGGTTGTTGAGTAACCAAGCTGTAAGGACCAACCGAACGAGCGTGCATTTTTTCATCAACGATATGGTGCAGTTTAATCATATAAATGATACCAACCGTAACCTTACGGTCAAATTTTTCACCGGTACGACCGTCATAGAGGTCGATTTGACCGGATGTCGGCAAGCCGGCCATAGTCAACATATTGTTGATGTCATCGCCGGTGGCACCGTCAAATACCGGAGTTGCCATCGGGATACCGTTTTTCAAATTCGGGATCATCAAGTCCAAATCTTCCGAGGTCATATGTTCGATTTCGCGTTTATATTGCTTTTCGCCATATACTTCTTTTAATTTGGCACGCAAGTCTTTTTCCGATTTTTGACCGGCTTTGACCTGTTCCCACAACTCATTAACCTGACGGCCGAGTTCCTTAGAGGCCCAACCCAAGTGGGTTTCCAAAATTTGTCCCACATTCATACGAGAAGGCACGCCCAAGGGGTTCAACACGATATCAACCGGAGTACCGTCTTCCATATAAGGCATATCTTGCAACGGCAATACGCGCGAGATAGTACCTTTGTTACCGTGACGACCGGCAATTTTATCGCCTGATTGAATTTTTCTCTTGGTAGCGATGAAAACTTTAACCATTTTCAAAACTCCCGGCAACAAATCATCGCCGCGTTGAACTTTCTCAACTTTATCATCGAAGTGTTTCTGGACTTTTTCGACTCTGGCGTCGAAAGCAGTCAGCAGCTCTTCGACATTAGCCATGACGGCTTCGTCTTTAACCACGATTTTACGCCATTGTGAAGACGGGATATTGTCCAAATCTTCTTCGGCAATGGTTGCATTTTTAGCAATGGTTCCTTTCGGGGCGTCAACCACTTTTTGTCCCAAGAGCATAGATTTCAAACGAGCTTCGACATTACGGCGAATGATGGCAATTTCATCATCGCGGTCTTTGGCCAGCTGAGAAATTTCTTGCTGTTCGATAGACAAAGCTCTTTCGTCTTTTTCAACACCTCTGCGGGAGAAGACATGAACATCAACGACAATACCTTCAATGCCCGGCTGAACTCTCAAAGAAGTATCACGAACATCGGAAGCTTTTTCACCAAAGATTGCTCGCAAGAGTTTTTCTTCGGGAGTAACCGGAGATTCACCTTTCGGAGTAACCTTACCGACCAATATATCGCCGGCTTTAACTTCGGCACCGATATAAACGATACCGGCTTCATCCAGGTTACGCAAAGCATCTTCACCGACATTGGGGATATCGCGAGTAATTTCTTCTTGTCCGAGTTTGGTATCGCGAGCCATAACCTCAAATTCTTCAATATGCAAAGAGGTAAAGACATCATCACGCGAAATTCTTTCTGACAACAAGATAGCATCTTCGTAGTTCAAGCCGTTCCAAGGCATGAAAGCAACCAAGACATTTTTACCCAAAGCCAACTCACCCATATCGGTGCATTGACCGTCGGCCATAATATCGCCGGCCTTAACCTCGTCGCCGACCTTAACCAACGGAACTTGGTTTATGCAGGTATTTTGGTTGGAACGACGGAATTTCTGCAAACGATAGATTTCAACACCGGCATTGGCTGCGTGTTCATCTTTAGAACGAACCACAATACGGTTAGCATCAACCGCGTCGACAATACCATCGGCTTTACAAACCACCGTAGCACCGGAATCTTTAGCCACCGTAGCCTCAACACCGGTACCGACCAGAGGTGCTTCCGAACGCAACAACGGCACGCCTTGACGTTGCATGTTTGAACCCATCAACGCACGGTTAGCATCGTCGTTTTCCAAGAACGGGATCAAAGCGGTCGCAACCGAAACGAGCTGTTTTGGCGACACATCGATAAAGTTAATTTCTTCGGGTCTGGCATATTCAAATTCACCGGCCTTACGGCAAGCTACCAACTCATTAACGAAGTGTCCGTCATCTTTAACCTTGGCGTTAGCCTCGGCGATAATAAACTTACCTTCTTCGTTAGCCGAGAGATAAACTACTTCGGAAGTAACGACACCGTTAACCACTTTGCGATACGGGCATTCGATAAAGCCGTATTTATTAATTCTGGCATAAGTAGACAAAGAGTTAATCAAACCGATGTTCGGACCTTCGGGAGTTTCAATCGGGCAGATACGACCATAGTGAGTCGGGTGCACATCTCGCACTTCAAATCCGGCACGATCACGGCTCAAGCCGCCGGGGCCTAAAGCAGACAAACGGCGTTTGTGAGTAATCTCGGACAGCGGGTTGTTTTGATCCATAAACTGTGACAACTGTGAAGATCCGAAAAATTCTCTGATAACCGAAGCAATCGGTTTAGCATTAACCAAATCTTGCGGTTTAACATTGTTCAAGTTTTCCGAAGACATTCTTTCGCGGATAGCTCTTTCCATACGGAGAAGTCCCATACGGTATTGATTTTCCATCAATTCGCCGACCGAACGCACACGACGGTTACCCAAGTGGTCAATATCGTCCACTTCGCCTTTACCGTCACGCAATTCGACCATCCGTTTAACAATACGCAAAATATCATCTTTACGCAAAGTACCCAAAGTATCGGGAGCATCTTCAAACGGAATATCCAAAGCGATATTCATTTTAACACGACCGACCGAAGAAAGATCATAGCGATCTTTGTCAAAGAACAAACCTTTGAACAGAGCATCGGCAGCCTCGTATGTCGGAGGATCACCGGGACGCATAACGCGGTAGATATCCAACAGGGCTTCCTCGCGGCAGGAATTTTTGTCAACGGCCAAGGTATTGCGGATATAAGGCCCGACATTAACCCCGTCAATAAACAAAGTCTTGATGACATTAATTTTGTTAGCGGCCAATTTGTCGAGCAACTCTTCGGTAATTTCATCACCTGCTTCGGCCAAGACTTCGCCGGTTTTAGCAACGACGATGTTGTTAGCCAAGAATTTACCGATAACTTTATCGCGAGCCAATTTATAATATTCCAAGCCTTCATCGGCCAATTTCTGAGCCGAGCGAGAGGTTAATTTTTTGCCGGCCTCCCAAACGGTTTTACCGGTTTCGGCGTTAACCAAATCAAAATCGAATTTAACGCCTTTCATTCTTGAAGGTTCGAACTTAACTTTCCAGTCTTTCTTAACGGCCTCGAAAGTATCGACATCATAGAAATAGTTAAGGATTTCTTCTTTATCCATTCCCTTAACATCGGCTCTGTCGATGTGTTTACCTTCTTTTTTGAGCTGAGCGATTTTTTCTTCGGTTTCTTTAGAATACAAAGAATACAAAACCGAAGTTACCGGCAATTTTCTTCTGCGGTCGATACGGGCATAGACCAAATCTTTGGCATCGAATTCAAAATCGAGCCAAGAACCGCGATAAGGAATAATACGGGCGGCAAACAAATATTTACCGGAAGCCACGGTTTTACCTTTATCATGATCGAAGAATACGCCGGGAGAGCGGTGCATTTGCGAAACGACGACGCGTTCGGTACCGTTAAAGATAAAAGTGCCTTTTTCGGTCATCAACGGGATATCACCCATATAAACATCCTGCTCTTTAATATCGTGGATAGATTTAGCCCCGGTAGCCTCATCGGTATCCCAAACGACCAAGCGGAGAGTAGCCTTAACCGGAGCGGCGAAAGTCATATCTCTTTTAATGCATTCGTCGACATCATATTTCGGAGTTTCGAGTTCATATTTTACGAATTCGAGTTCACCGTTACCGGAAAAGTCTCTGATTGGGAAAATAGATTTAAAAACTTCTTCCAAACCGAACTCACATTTTTCGGCCCCATCGGCCTGAATAAAGTTATTATAAGATCCGGTCTGGACTTCGATTAAACTCGGCATATCGGCGACAGCGTCGATTCGGCCGAAGTTTCTTCTTACACGTCTTTTGCTCGTATAAGATTCTTTCATGTTAATATAATCCTTCTACACAAATAAAATCCTGCGACAATACTGTTGGCACAAAAGTACCCCACCCCGTACGCAAGAGGTTAACATCAATAAAAAAACTAAAGTAAAAAAAGCGATTCTTTTATAAGGCCGATCACCCCGAAAGCGTTGCACTTTCTCGAAAGGCCGCAGACAAATAATAATGCATTATTACAGTTTAAACACGCGAAATGTTTACCACAAAAAAAATATATTTCAAGCACTTTTCCGATTCTCTACTGCAAAAATTTAACAAAACTGTAACCGTAAAAGCGGGGTGAAGTTATTGTCATTTTATTTTTTTTATGTTATTATTACGAATAGAGTTTGCGAGTTATTAATTTTTTAACCAATTAGGGCTATATTGAGCACAAAGATTTACAAAAAGCCTTAATTTTCCTACAAACGGAGATATTCTCATGGTTAGAAATACGAAACATAAAATCAATACAAAAGCCCTTATATTGAGGAGCGGGGTTTTGTTGTGCGGTATTGTATGCGGGCTGTTATATAGCAGTATAGCGATATCGGCACCGACGAAACCGAGCTGTGCCGATTTGGAATATAACATGGATATATCTGATGAATGGAAATGTAATTATAAATATTTCCACTGTCCTTTAGATTCCGAAAAGATTAAATGTGATAAAATGGCAACAGTCGGCGATATTAAATACAGCAAGAATTCGTCAGAGAGCGAAGACACCGGTTGGTTGTTGTGTGATGGATCAACATACGATGCAACCAAATATCCTCAATTAGCATCACTGATAGGTACTAAATTTGCTGACAATGATGACAACGATACAAATGATGGGCAATATTTATTACCAAATTATATTGGCCTATTTCTGCGAGGAAAAGGAAGTCAGACTATAAATGATATATCTTATAGCTCAACAGAGGATTTTTATCATATACAGAATCAGTCTATTCCAAAGCATAAGCACCAGATAAAATATCAGACTTATCAATGTAGTGTGAAAAATATTCGCCGTACTACATCTAGTTCCCAATATACTGGAAGTTATCCAGTTCAAAAAACTATTAAATTTTCATTATATGAAAATGATAATGGTACAAATCTTTATTGTCCTGTTAGATTTGCTTTATATCCTTATATCTATGCAGGTGCTTTAGGATCAGAAAATGGCTAATATAGGAGTAAAAAAATGAAAAATTATCTATTTCTCTTAATTTCAGTAGTCATAACTCCATGGCAGACGAATGCAGCAGAACTGGATTGTCGCAGTGATATTCCGAAGTGTACTGATTATGGATACCAATATACCTCATGTCCTGGAAACTATATGGCCTGTCCTTTTGATAAAACTTTTTTACAGTGTGACCAAGAGGCTTATAGTAACGATTTTAAATTTACAGCAGATGCTTGCATAAGTGATAAAAACGGAGGATGGAGCACTTCAACTCCTTTAAATACGGATTCAGTTAATGGAGACTATTATGTTGTTGGAACATCTGGAAGCTCAACTCCTATACTTTGCAGTTATGGAGCTCAGCAACATGCTAGTGACACAGGTATACTATATCATAGGCATTCAACAACAGAAATAACCAATGTTCCACTTTTAGAATATACACATTTAGTCAGTGGAACAAATATAACAGGCACTTTGTGTTTAGATAGCACGGAAGTAACGTATGACGGAATGAGTACCAATGACCCAACAAACTTGAAATCCGTTTTAGCCAATATAACTGCTAAGGGATGTTTTTACAAATACACAATGTCAACTAAAAATTCCTCGGATCAAGCAAAAACTCTTGCAAGTACAAAACCAACATGCGACGATTTAGGATACAAAGATAGTGTTTTGGATTGCCCCGGAGATTATGTCGTGTGTCCATTCGACAATGCAAAAGTAATGTGTGATATGCAAGCCCAAGCCGGTGAGATTAAATTTTCTCTTCAGACTGCTGACCATGATGGCTGGTTACTTTGCGATGGAAGAAACCTAACAGGAAGCGGATATGAAAATTCTGAGTTAGGTAAAATACTGACAGAAAAAGGCAAAACAACTATTCCAAATGGCCAAGCATTATTTTTAAAGATAACAACTGGCGATACACTAGTTGTCTCAGGTTCATCAATAGGACAACATTCCCACAGAGGAGGATACGATGCCGTATATAGATCCGTAAAATCATGCGGATCTACCGGTAATATCACATATAACAGTGATTTGTCATATAGTGTGTGCGGAGAAAGTTTATATTCTTCAGATTCATATATTGATAGTAGCAGTGATACAACAGAGCATGTTTATGTTTATGCTCCCGGTGATTTTGAAATTACTAACGAGTTAAGACCAAAGAATATGGCTGCCAATATGTTTATCTACACAGGTAAATTATAGCGGTAATGTTTCAAATCCCTCGAAAGTACTGCTTTCGGGGGATTTGATTGTGTGATGATTACAAATCGCTCGTTTGATTTTCACTTTGCTACAATATTGCTTAAGAAAAACAAGTATAATAACAGAAAAGAAAACAAGTTCCGATAATATATTAATTTATTAAAAAGAAACCCACCGGCCTAGCCGGTAGTTTTCTTGTTTCAACAAAATCCCCCTGAGAAACATCTCTCAGGGGGATTTTGTTGCCTAGAAACTACAGCTTACCAGTATAGATAAAGATATTTGCTTTGTAGTGAAAAGGAGCATCACCTGATGAGGTGTTAGTGCAACCAGCACTTGATGTGCAAGATGTTGTTCCACTTATAATATCCGATGTTTCGATTTGGCTGGAATCATCGTAATTGCAACCAAAACCCCAATAATCATCTGTATTGCTATTTATATAAAAAGTCTCGGCTACTGTTGCCGTCGAAAATATCTTTGGTCTGCTAGTGTAGTTTACACTATGAGTGTGAGAGGCAAGTTCCTCATATTTTGGGTAATCAAAGACATCTTCTGATGAGCGCAAAGCTAGGAATACATCAGAATAATCTGGTAAACGACTAACCGCTTTGAAGGGGTTGTATTGAGTAGCATGAAAGCCAGCACTCATTAAAATGTCACTTAATTCTGAATTTTCTGCTGTTTCATCGTTCACTGTTACTTCAGATAGTTTTCTTCCGTCGCAAAGTAACCAGCCATCATGGTCGGCAGTTTGAAGAGAAAATTTAATTTCTCCGGCTTTCGCTTCCATATCACACATTACTTTTGCATTATCAAACGGGCATACGACATAATCTCCGGGGCAATTAGAAACACTATCTTTGTAGCCTAAGTTGTCACAATCCGGTTTGCTGGTAGGTAATGCTACCTGACCTGTATTCCATTTCCCTGGGGTATAGGTGTAGAAATAGCCATCGACACGGTAGTGTTCAGGATATGTTCTATTTAGATCATTATTCTTAACCACAGTTAAGGTTTGATCTACCCAATTGGCTTGGGTTAATACACCATCTAAGTTGCTATTACCTATACCCGTTGCTGTTTTAGATTTAAAAGATGTAGAGAGAGGATTTACTGAGATAAAAGACATGTCAGTGTGTTTGTGGCTAGGTATCGTAGCACTAGCAGCAGTGCCTGCTGAAACAGGTTTAGTACCTACCGTAGTGGTTACAGGCATACAATAATCGAGGTCACCAATACCTTTATCATAAGTTTGAACCATAAGCCCTGATGACGGATTTCTTGTATAGCCAGTACCACCTCTCCCTACAATAAAAGCGTTTTCATAAACAGATCCGGAAGTATTAGCTTTTTCCCAATCACCTCTGTTATCTGCATTGCCGGAAGCTAAGGCAAATTTGAAATCGTTTTGATATGCTTCCTCATCACAGGTTTTGAAGTTGGCATCAAATGGACAAGCAACGAAGTTGCCGGGGCAGCCATTGTGAATGTATCCATAGTCTTCACACATGGGTTTAGGACCACATATAACTGTTGCTGATGCATGCATAGGAAGAAGAATAGTTAAACCTAAAAGTGGTAAATATATTTTTTTCATCTCTTTCCTCCTTCTTATTTTGTGGCCGGCTCACCGGCATAGATGTATGGATATAGTACTACTCGGTAGGGGCAATAAAAAGTACTGCCATATGCATCTAACCCAAAACTTGTGGTACTAGCTTTTTTTTGGTAAAATTTGCCATATACATTAGTTCCATATTGTAAGACAGTCTTAGCTGAACGAGATCCTGTGTATAGTAAAAGCTCTTTATTACATTGGAATTCATAACCTTTTATTTTATGAGTATGATTACTAAGTGATTGCGTAACCAAAGTAGATAATGATGAATTTTTAGTGGCTCCTTTTAGAAACACGCCGATGTAGTTGGGAAGTAAATACTGACCATTGTTATCATCATTATTATCATTGTCAGCATATTTGGTACCTATTAGAGAAGCAAGCTGAGGATATTTAGTTGCATTATATGTTGCTCCATTACATAGCAACCAACCGTTTTGCGACATACTAACCGTGCT
>CASEYY010000011.1 GCA_949292335.1 uncultured Pseudomonadota bacterium | reverse complement strand
CGAGCTACCACGCCTATTACTGTTAGCTCCATTTGGCGACTCCTACATACAGCTCAATTTTAGTACAATTTGTTGTTTATAAAAGAAAAATACCTAAAATCAATCCTTTACAAACACCGCTTGGAACGGTTACAAATCAGTTGCTCTACCAACTGAGCTATGTCGGCATAAATTACAGTCGCTCTTATATATTAGCATTTTATCCTTGTCAATAAAAATCTCTTTTATTTGTATCTGTAATATTTGGTAATATCTAGTTATATGATAAATGCTGTTTTTATGTTGCCTTTATTTGCCGTTTGCATAAACTTCTGCTCATGTGTTTATCAATATACGAAAGGATAGTTATGGCTGATAATAAATGGTTCGGTACTGACGGTGTTCGCGGAGTGGCCAACCAATTCCCTATGACAATAGAGTTTGCAACCAAACTGGCTTGTGCCGCCGCAGAGCTAATTTGTATCAATCATAAAAAAGTGGCTATCGCTAAAGATACCAGAATTTCTTCCGATATGATTGAGGCCGCTCTTGTGGCCGGATTTACCGCTATGGGCATCGATGTCGTGAAACTCGGCGTAATTCCGACCCCCGCCGTTACTACTTTCGTATCCGAACTGAATGTCGATATGGCCTTGATGATTACCGCTTCTCATAACCCCTTTTATGACAACGGAATCAAGCTTATCGCCAATAACGGAGACAAATTTGATAATCAAACTACCGCTCAAATCGAAGCTCTTATCGAAAAAAATCAATTTGCTTTTGACAAAGATAAAATCGGAAAAGTGTGTTCCGATAACTCGGTAAAAGAAAAATATATGCAAAGAGCTTTGCTTATGTTTAAGGACAAAAAATTACCGCAAAATTTTAAAGTGGTGGTCGATTGTGCTAACGGATGTTTTTCCGATATATTGCCGGAAGTTTTGAGAAGATTGGGAGCAAATGTCGTTGCTATTGCTGATAAACCGGACGGATATAACATAAATAATAATTGCGGTTCGCAACATGTTGAAAATATGCTCGCTAAAGTTAAATCCGAAAAAGCAAGTCTCGGCGTTGCCGTTGACGGTGACGGTGATCGTATAAAAATTTGCGATGATAACGGAGTGCTGGTAAAAAGCGACCAGCTTATCGCTTTCCTGGCTCAAACTATGCAGCAATCAGGTGAAAATAAATCTCGTCCCATCGTGTCGACCAAACTATCTAATACCGCCTTGGAAAGATATATCACCCAAAAACTCGGATTGAAATATTTTATTACCGGTGTCGGCGAAAGAAATGTAGTCAAAAAGCTCAAAGAAGAGGGCGGTGTTATCGGCGGCGAAGAATCCGGACATCTGGTGTTGCTCGAATATGCAAAATCAGGTGATGCCATGATGGCGTTTTTGGCAACAATTACCGGAATAATTGCTCAAAACAAAAAGCCAAGCGAAATTTTTCCGCTGTTTGACGAAGACGCGTTGTTTTTTGAAAATGTTGCCGTCGATTCTATGACTACGGTGAAAAAAGTCGCCGCCAGCGAAGAATTAAAACAAATCATCGAGGATATGAATGAAAAAATTAAAGGTCGCGGCAGAGTGGTTATCCACCCTTCCGGAACCGAACCAAAAGTCAGAGTTTGGCTGTGTGCTGATGATGAAAATTTGGTTAATGAATGGGGAAATCAACTTATGCAAAAGGTAAAAATTGTGAGCCAAAATCAGTAGTTAATGTTTTGTTTACTTTTTGGACGTACTCTTCTGTATTATGACAACTTTTATAAGGAATGGTAATTATGCGTCAGGCTATTGAAAAAAACTTTTTTGATTGGAGCCGTTCTGCTACCCGCAATGTTAGAACCAACGGTGTGCAGGCGATGATTGATCAAAAACTTAAAATAGTTGAAAATACCAAAGCGGCCGGTACAACCCGCTGCGTTTGGCCGTCGTATTTGAAAAATTCCGACAGCAGGTATTTAAGCCGCAGAGTTTGGATGAGCTAGAATTACCATGTTTAAGGGTATTATCGCATTATTCACATCGGGTGCTATTTTTAACCCGTTGGTGCTGTTGGGAATTATCTCAGGATTTGCCGCCGTCATTAAGTTGGAACCCGAGCAAATCAGAGATTTCTGCACCGACAGCAGATGGTATTTACTGGTCGCCGTGGTGGCTTTGGGATATACACTTATCTTTGCTAAAATATATAAAGAAGGCGGGGACGAAATAGACTGGAGCTCAACCTTGGGACTGGCGGTGTGGAATTTTGTGAAATATTTTATATCGTTCTTTTTATCAATGTCATTTGTGATGTTGGTAAGCTTCTAGATACTCACATCAACATTCGTGCCTTTATCTGGAGAAGCGGAAACCATACGGTCGGGGTCAAGTAAAACCTCGACTATTTGTTGTTGCATCTCGGCATTTTGCTTAATAATATTAAGCTGTAACTGCTGCATGGCCAGTGCATAAGAACCAAGTGCTCCGATTTCGCTCATGACATAATCTCCTCAACATAACATTATACAGTATATCACAAAATTACTTAAAAATCATTAATTTTTTTCTTTCGTTGTTGAATTATAAATATTATGCGTTATAACATTCTATATGTGTTTTAACCTCTGCTAAAGGAGAAAATTTATGAGAACTTTATTACTGACAACAGCTTTATGTTCCGTTATTTCGCTGGCTTCGGCCCAAGAAAGTAGTGATCCGACTGTCGTTTTTGGTGCTGCGGCTACTCCTGACGGAGGTCAAAACGAGTTTTTGGTTGAACAACCTAAAGACGCTCCCAATCCTTTAGGTGATCCGCTTCCGTATGCCGAAGAAAATAATCAGCCGACACAAGTTGGCACTCAGGCCGATGCTCAGTCAGCAACCGCGGAAAACAAAAATAGCGAATCGGTTCCGATGAATCTACAACCCAACGCGGCGGATGTAAACGACGGTATTCCGAATATTGAAAATATGAACCCGCAGGAAGCTGCTCAAACTTTGGGAAATGACTTTCAAAATACCGTTACCGAGGCTAACGGCAGAATATATGATATTCAGTCATTTCCGGAAGAAGATGTTAATGTGATGAGCAATCCTTCCGAACCGCAGTCTATATATTCACCTAATGTAAACAACTAAGTTAGTTGCATTTTAGTTGCTGCTTGTCTAATTCACGGCACTGCCACTTGTCTTCCATGAGATTGGAGGGCTCGAGTGTCGTGGTCTGGGATTTTTCATCCAATGATGAGCCAAGGTGAAGCAGATATTTGTCATCACAATCCATCTTGTTGTTTTCAATCAACGGGTATTCAATGTTATCTAATACGCTTAATGTACGGGAATAGCGGTGCAGGTGAATGCTACTTAAGGTATTAGGTAAATCCGGATTGTTGCTGGTAGATATCAGCTTAATATAAGGGACATCCAAAACGCTTCTTTGTTTGACTATAATATTTGAAGTATCGGCTACTATACCGCCGGCAATTTTGGCCTGTGTATTGCAACCAAATACAATGCTTTCGGAATCGGCGGTAGTGTTTTGGGTATCAGTATATTTCAGAATACCTTTGATGTATATTTGGGCAAATGATTTGGTTTTAAGACTGCCTATCAGATTGCCTTTAATTGCTAATGACGAATCCTTTCCGACATTGACATCGCCGGTTACATTGCCGGTTGATATAAATTTGGAATTGTCATCAATATTTATGTTGGCACAGATGTTGCTAACATCAACAAAGCTTACCGTGCCGGTAACATTGAATGACTGACCTTTCAACGGGCAATCGGGAGCTTCGCCTTTGAGGGTAATACGAACATTATTTAAGGCTCCGGTAATTGATAAAGAAACCGGAGTTTCATAGTTAAGGATAAAGTTTACATCGCTGATGTCGCGTTCAAAAATATTGGCATACATCTCCAGATTTTTTTCATTGAGGTTGAGGGTTACTTCCGGACGAACATTCGATTTGCAAACTTCGGAGATTTCTCCATAGAGTGATTTCATTGATTTTTTGGTAACATCTACAACCGGATCGGTAATATCTTCACCGATAATATCGGCTTCCGGATACATACTGATTGCCAATTTGTGGCAGTTTACCGAGCATTTCTTAAAGTTATCGTTTTCCGGACAAGTCAAAGTATCTTCGGTTTCCGGGCAAGATGAGTATAAAAATCCTTGTTCTTTGCAGACCATTTCAGAGGTCTTGCAGGCCGAATAGAGCATATTTTTGCCTTTGAGACAAGATGATGTTTGAGCCGATAACGGACCATATTGACAAGACATATAGCCATCACAAGGGGCTTCAACTACATTGGTTTTTACTACTCCTTCGCAGGTGGTACAAGTTTCACCTTGGGCAATGTAGCCGGCCGGAACCTCGCTTAAGACATACTCAAACTGCGGGCAAGTATCGCAACATTTGCCGTAGTTGGAGTTATAGGGACATCTTTTGTCGGTTAGCTGACATTTTTCTTTGGAGGTAAATCCGGCTTCTTCACAAGCTTTGGCCGCGTCTTCTTGGCAGGCTCGGTACATCGAAAGCTTGTTGTCGCACATCTTGGTCGGATAGGACGGCAACTCGCAATCTTCTTCCTTAAAGGTATAATTATTGTTGCGGCACCACTGTTCTTGCGAGCAAGTACGGTAATAGGTGTCGTTATAAGGGCAGGGATCTGACGGTGCAGTTTGGTTGTCACAGTTGGCATAGGTTATCTTGTAGCCTTCATCAATACATTTTTGCTCGGAGCGGTTAAGCTCGTGTTTGCTGTAGTCATTTGCCGCATACTCCGGAACTACCGAGGCAAAGGCAGTTTCGGAAACAAGCATAAGAGCGAGAAGTATTATTTTTTTCATAAAAATGCACCTTATCTCTAAAATTTTCCCATAATTTTATACTAAAACCTTAAGATTAATATAGAGTTAAAACTTTTTTTTGACAAAATATGTTTTTTTTGACTAGATTTAAATCCAATTTTGTGGTATGGTAGCATTCGTTAAGAAAAATTACAATCAAATATTTAACAACAGGCAGGGAGTTATGAACAAAAAATTAACAGTTAAAAATCCTTATGTTACGGGCGAATATGTGGTCTATCCGGCTCATGGTGTGGGAAAAGTTGCCGATGTTACCAAGCAAACCATCGCAGGAAGTGAGTTGGAATTGATCGTGGTCAATTTTGATAAAGATAAAATGACCTTGCGTATCCCGATGGCTAAAGCCGAAACTACCGGATTGCGAAAAATATCCGGTGCCGAAACCATTGCCGATGCTTTGAGTACTCTGAAAGGTAAGGCTAAGGTGAAAAAAGTCATGTGGTCAAGAAGAGCACAGGAATATGAAAATAAAATCAATTCCGGCAACCCCGTGGCCATTGCCGAGGTTATAAGAGATTTGCACCGTAATGAAAATTTGGCGGAGCAGTCTTATAGCGAAAGACAAATTTATGAGCAGGCTCTTGACAGATTGTCAAATGAATATGCCGTGTTTGAGAATATCTCAACAGCCGATGCTACTCAAAAAATATTGGATATCTTAAATAAATAAAACGGATGTATTTTCTCATCCCTTCCGGAGATTTTCGGGAGGGATTTTTTTGTTTTAAAAAACTTTTTTTAATAATTTCTTGATTATATTGTATTATGCACATAGACTGTGTTAGATTTAATTTTTGTATGAGGAATTAAAAATGATGAGCGAAATCAAAGATAGTTTGATACCTATGGTGGTTGAACAGACATCTCGCGGAGAACGTTCGTTTGATATCTTTTCGAGGTTGCTAAAAGAAAGAATTATATTTTTGACCGGTGAGGTGAATGACGAAGTGTCTGCTTTGGTTTGTGCTCAGTTGTTGTTTTTGGAAGCCGAAGATCCGAAAAAAGATATCTTCCTTTATATAAATTCTCCCGGCGGAGTGGTTACTTCCGGTATGGCAATGTATGATACCATGCAGTATATTTCTTGCGATGTAAATACCTTATGTATCGGACAGGCTTGCTCCATGGGCTCGTTGCTGTTGGCCGGCGGTGCCAAAGGAAAAAGATTTGCTCTGCCAAATGCCAGAATCATGATACATCAACCATCCGGCGGTTTTAGGGGACAAGCAACGGATATTGAAATCCACGCCAAAGAAATTTTGGATATGAAAAAAAGGCTGAATCAGATTTATGCTAACCACACCGGTAAAAAAATAAATGTGATTGAAGCGGCTATGGAACGCGATAATTTTATGAATCCGCAAGAGGCCAAAAAATTCGGACTGATTGATCATGTCGTAACTTCGAGAAACGATATTAAATAAGTGAGGATTAATAATGGTAGACGATAAAGAAAAATTGCACTGTTCGTTCTGCGGCAAAAGTCAGGATGAGGTAAAAAAATTGGTGGCCGGAAGAGGTGTATATATTTGCGACGAATGCATTGAAGTATGTATCAGCATCGTGTCCGATGAAATAAAAGAGATGGAAAAAAACGAAGGTAAGGTAATGTTTGATGCTTTGCCGTCGCCTTCCAAAATTAAGGAATTTTTGGATCAATATGTTATCGGGCAGGACTTGGCGAAAAAAGTTTTGGCGGTAGCGGTTTATAATCACTATAAAAGACTAAACTCAAAGAAAACCAATAATGATGTCGAAATTGCCAAATCGAATGTGATTTTAATCGGTTCTACCGGTAGCGGTAAAACCCTTTTGGCTCAGACCTTGGCAAAGATTCTGGATGTGCCTTTTGCCATTGCCGATGCCACTACTTTGACCGAGGCCGGTTATGTCGGCGAGGATGTTGAAAATATCATTTTGAAATTGGTGCAAAATGCCAATTACGACATTGAAAAAGCACAAAGGGGAATCGTGTATATTGATGAGATTGACAAGATTACCCGTAAATCCGACAGTGCTTCGATAACTCGTGATGTATCGGGCGAGGGGGTGCAGCAGGCTTTGTTGAAAATTATTGAAGGTACGGTTGCCAATGTGCCGCCGCAAGGTGGAAGAAAACATCCGCAACAAGAATTTTTGCATGTTGACACGACCAATATTTTGTTTATTTGCGGCGGTGCTTTTGCCGGATTGGAAAAGATTGTAAGTCGCAGAGGAAAAGAGACATCAATCGGCTTTGGTGCTAAAGTTGCTCCCAAAGAGGAACGCAATATCGGCGAGATTATTAAAGAAGTACAACCCGAAGATTTGCTTAAATATGGTATGATACCGGAGTTTGTGGGCAGATTGCCGATTATTGCAACTTTGGATGATTTGAATGAAGAAGCTTTGGTTAAGGTGTTGACAGAGCCTAAAAATGCTTTGGTCAAACAATATAAGACCATGTTTGAAATGGAAGGCGTAAAGTTGACATTTACCGAGGCCGCACTCAAGGCAGTAGCTAAAAAGGCGATTGAACGCAAGACCGGTGCCAGAGGATTGCGTGCGATTATGGAAGAGGCTTTGCTTGAGCTGATGTATGAAGTTCCGGATCAGAAAGATTTGGAAGAAATTGTTATTGATGAAAAAGTGATTAATGAAGGCAAAGCTCCAAAGTTTATCAAGAATAAAAAGAAGGCCGGATAAAAATTAATTTCTTTTTAAGAAAAAATATGGTAAAATAAAATCCGTACGGAGTAATTAACCGTGCGGATTTTTCTTAAGAAAACCAAGATTTAAGGACGCAACAAGGATGTTGAGTAAAGTACTTCAACATAGCCTCTTT
>CASEYY010000010.1 GCA_949292335.1 uncultured Pseudomonadota bacterium | reverse complement strand
CGCCCGCGCTCACCAATAAAAGAGGATATCGGGGTTAGCTCGGTATCCTTTTTTGTTTGCTTACGGGTTCGAACCAAGGTTCGTTCTGGCTCCTAGAGCTCAAAAAAAATTTTTTTCGCTAACTCGCTGCGGTCACCGCACTGGTAACGGTTGTCTCGCTGCGCTTAAGCTTGCTTGCAACCTAACTAGTGCGTAATCTCCGTCGAAAAAAGCCAAACTTTTGGCTTTTTTCTTCCTCCGTCGCCCGCGCTCACCAATGAAAAAGGATATCGGGATCGACCCGGTATCCTTTTTTTTGTTTGCTTCGCGGCACTAAAGCTAGCTCGCAAGCTAACTAGCTAAAAATCAACATTGAATATTTTAGACAAAATAATTGATTTTTTACAAAAAGAGTCTATAATACCCATATATTTTTTTCGGGAGATTCTAAAAGTGAAAGATTATAAAGAAAATAAAAGTTTGATAGAAGCCAATAATAATGACAAAAGTGCTTCTGTCGTTGTAGCAGAAAATACCTCTGCTACTGCTCCGGTATACGAAGAAGCACAACAGTTAAACTTATCTGCAAAAGAAATGAAGTTGATTTTGGAAAGAATTAAAGACGATTCATTGTCGGCAAATCCGGCAGATGTCATCAATTCTTTGGCTATCTTCAATCAATTAATCGGCATTGATGTTAATATGGACGAAATTTCTATACCGGAACTCAGAGGTATCGTACTGCAAAAAACTCTCCAAAAACCTATGCTGAATTATACTTTTGAGGTTATTGCTCTCGGGAACTCATTTTGTAACATGGCTCTGGGACAATCTCCGGCAACCATCGGAGGAATCGAAGAACTGTTCCAAAAAGCACGAAATCTGTATAATGCCGATATTATTAACAATAATCAGATGGCCATGGCTTATCATAATATTTCGCTGATTTATGTTAATATGGCCAGAAGCCATATGAATGAAAAAAAACAAAAAGATTTTTATAATACTGCAAATAAATATATGCTTGACGCCTTGTCACTGACCGATGACATAAAGCTAATCAAAGTATGTGATACTTTTCTTGACAATAAAACCAAATATAAAAATAAAATCCTGCAAAATGCCTGTGAGAGAGCATTACAAAAAACTTCAAACAGAGATGTAATCGACAGATTCCAAATCTATTCCTTGTATGCCAAAACTTTTGAAAATACCGGGATTAATAAATTGTCAGATACCCAACATCTTAACGAAAAGAAGGCTGCCTCATATTATGAAGAAGCTCTAAAATACGCAGTATCCGAAGAAGATATTATGGGTACTTTGCGGAATATTGCGTCCATGCAAAAAATTTTTGATACGCAGGCTTATGCAAAAACAAAACTTGCTATGATAGAAAATCTGGAAGGAAAACGAAAAGTCCTTGAACTTATCAAATTATCAAAGGTTTCGGAAATTAATAATGTTACCAAAACCAAGCTTTTGGAAACAGCCACAAATGAGCTGGTCGACGCCAAATCTATCCCTTCCGGAGAAAAACTCTTACTTTGGAAAAACATAAATACCGATTTAACTAAGCTTTATGGTAATAACAAAAGAAAAATTAATACCTTAAATGAAATCGGAAATAAATTTTTCTCAATCAAAGACACCAGAGAAATACCTCAAAATTTAAACAGACGATCATCTAAGGGAAATAACTATTTTTCAAGATAGTCTGCTACCGTAGCTGACTGTCTTTACTGCCACGTCTGTTATACAAGCTTACGGCATGGTTTTCTTTGTCGGCTTCTTCCTGGCAATGAATACACAACCTGACACCCGGTTGTGCTTTGCGTCTGGCCTCGGGAATCGGCTCGCCGCATTCTTCGCAATATTCCAGGCTTTCGCCTCCTAATCTCTGATTGCGAACGCGTTTTATCTCGTCGTTTAACGAATCTTCAATTTGTTGGTTAACTGCATTGTCTCCTGCCCAACCTACCGCCATTTTTGCTAATCCTTCTTTTGTATAATGTCGGCCACCTTAATTGTTATTACCCTACTCAATCCTTCCAAGCCGGTTTCTACCTGATAGCCGACCTTACCGGCTGAAAATATTATAGTGGCAAAATTTTGAGCCGAAATATCAACTACCGTCGGGAAAACTTTTTTCATACCAATCGGGGAACATCCGCCGTGAATATATCCCGTCAACGGTAACAGCTCTTTGCTTTTTAGCATATCAATAGCTTTTTCGCCAACCGCGGCAGCGGCTTTTTTCAAATCCAATTCTTCACCTACCGGTAGCATAAATACATAATGTTGTTTCGATTTGGCTACAGTTACCAAGGTCTTAAAAACCTGTGCCGGATTTTCACCCAAAATTTGAGCAACCTCTACGCCACTTACTGCTTTACCCGCATCATAGCTATAATGTCGGTAACTGACTTTATGCTTATCCAAAATCCTCATTACATTGGTCTTATAATCCATTTCTGCCCCAATCATCTTTACGCAAAACTATTCTCATTATCCTATCACCTAAAAAAATAACCCACAAATAAAAAATATGCTGGACATTATATTTTTTTTGTTTTATAAAGCCTTCGTTGTCTGACGGAGTTACTATTGCTCAGGTAGCTCAGTTGGTAGAGCAGAGGACTGAAAATCCTCGTGTCGGCGGTTCGATCCCGTCCCTGAGCACCATTTCAAAGCCTTGGTTGTCCAAGGCTTTTGTTGTATAACCTTAGCTAATACTTTGAGATTATGTTTTATTTACACTATAAATCACCTTTGGGCATAATTACCATAATTGAACAAAACGGCAAAATTACTGAGATATCTTTCGGCAAAAAATATACGGCTGAACTCATTAACACACCTACCCCGCTGCTTGGAATTGCAAAAAAACAATTAGAAGAATATTTCTCCGGCAAACGCAAATTTTTTGATTTACCGATTGCTCTGAGTGGAACCAATTTTCAACTTAAAGTCTGGAATGAGCTTTTACGAATCGACTATGGCTCAACCAAATCTTATAAAGATATTGCAAACGCCATCGGTAATCCAAAAGCTTGCCGTGCAGTTGGGCAAGCTATCCACAAAAATCTTATTGCAATCATTGTACCTTGTCATCGGGTTGTGGGAAGTAATGGCAAAATAACCGGTTATGCCGCCGGGGTCGACATCAAACAAAAACTTATCAATATTGAAAAATCATAAACTTTGTTATGGAAATTTTAATTTTTTCGTGTTACAATTAGACAAAATGACAAAAACAAAGGTGCCACAAATGCCTTACACTCGTTCTACATACTTAAATCCCAACATCGGTGACAATAATATGGTTGTAGCCGCAATGGATGATGAGCAAAAAAGGCAAGTAATCAGCAATATTCGCAACAAAACAACCGCACTCGTCAGCGGTAATTTGGAAATATCCAAACAAAACGATGATGAATTATATGAAAAGATTGTTACGGCCGCAAACAATTTTGTCAGAGCTAACGGCTATAAAGAGGAGCAAGAATTAGCTCAAACCTTAGAAAAGGCCAATTTATATTTATATTGCTACCCGTATCAAGAAACTTCTCAGGATAAACGAGATGTGGCAAGAATGGCCTTTAACGGCTATGTGGACAGACCGCAAGAATATCAAATTTCTCCGTTTTTGCGTGATTTGAAAAATAAACCCCAAACCAGAGCCCAAACCTCGCCCGATGATTATAATCTGGAGAACTCTACGGTATGGAATGTTTTTTCTCAGGTTCCGGAATTTAAAAATATTGAAGATAAGGTTAAAAAAGCTTTGGCAACCTATGGTGTTCAACCTGATGATTTGCCAAGATTAAAACTAAAAGATTTTTGTTTTTTGATTCACGGACAATTTGCCGGAAAAAACGGAGCGGCCAAAGTTTTTGAGCAAAGCTATAAGGCAAAAAACACCATCCGCTTTATTACCGAAAATGAGCAGGAATTTCGCAAAGGTTTGCTTGCTATGGAAGGTGTCAGAGAAGATTATGTCGAAGCCTTGATTGCCGCAATGAAAAAAGGAAAAACCGATTTAACCAAGGAAACCGACAGCCACGGCAAGCCAATTTGGAAAGAAGAATGGTCCGATCAGCCGGTGGTCGATGTGCATCATATCATCAATATTAAAGACGCCTCCGCAAAAGAAGCTGAAGGTAAGAGTTTTGCCGACATTAACGCCTATGAAAATATGTGTTTTATCGTCAGAAAGCCGCAACATGATGCCATGCATGCTTTAGAAAACGACATGAACGGAAATTATCGTGATGATGTTTTTTACAACCGCCGAATCGATAAAAAATTTATCTATCGTATTCAACCTCCTGAGGGCGTAAAGTGTATGCTCGGATTTAATAATGTGATTTATGATAAAAAATACTTGGAAAAACATAATATTAAAACCGAGGAAAAATTTGATGCAAAAGAAAATATATCACAAGAAAAAATAGACGATAAAAAGAATGCTAATTATTACAAAAATTGGCGAACAAATAACAGTGACAAGGCCGGAAAACTTGATGCTCTACGCAAATTAAACAAAAACTCAAATTTTAAAGGAGGGCAATCCTAATGACGGATTTAGTCAATATCTTAAAGTCACAAAGTATCGGTTGCAACAAACCTTTAAGTGAGGCTCAAATCAAGATTGCAAACATAAAACTTAAACAATGCGGTTTGCCCGAAGTACCGAGCGATTTTGTTACCATTCTAAATGAAAGCAATGGTTTTTCTAACGAAGGAGCTTTGGTATTCGGTATTGAAACCGCAAGTAATTTTTTTGAAGATTTGGTCTCGTTTAATCAGAAGTTTTTTCATAATCAATCTGCCAGCAAGTTAATTTTGGGCTATGACGAATGTTTTTATTTGCTCTACGAAGATAAGGACAAAACATATAAAATCGTTGATAAAGACACTCTGGAAGAAGAAAATTCATGTGCCGTGCCGGATGGATTAGTTTGCTTTTTACTACGAGCAGAATATTAAAAAAAACGGCTTTTGCATTATGCAGAAGCCGTTTCTTTTTTGAGTGTTTACTTAAAGCTTACGATTAAGCTGCACGATTTTTCTTTTGTGCTGCAAATTCGTTCATGGTACCGATAATGTAATCCATCTGTTCTTTGTCAAGGTACGGGGTCATCGGAATGCTCAAGACGGTCTTGGATAATTTTTCGCAAACCGGCAATGAGCGGGTATTCCATTTAGCATAAGCGGTTTGAGTGTTGACCGGACGCGGATAATATGCACCGCAAGGAATACCTCTTTCTTTCAAGTAGTTCATCAACTCATCTCTGTCTTCGCAATTTATGGTGTATAAAGCATAGGCAGATTTGCTGTTGGGCAGAATTTGCTGTTTACCATAGTAGCTGTCGAGTTCGTTGTCATAACGAGCGGCAACTTTAGCTCTCAAAGACAATTCGTTATCAAATACGGTGAGTTTTTGCAACAAAACGGCAGCTTGGAATGAATTCATACGACCGGTCATACCAAGACGAATGTTGTCGTAGTGATCTTCGGGGCTCATACCGTGAACACGGCAAGATTTCAACAATTCGTTTTCTTCGGCCGAGTTGGTAAATGTGGCACCGCCATCACCATAACCTCCCAGCGGTTTGGTCGGGTAGAATGAAGTTGCGGTCATATCGGCAATGGAACCGGCTCTCTTGCCTTTGTACACCGAACCGTAACCTTGACAAGAATCTGCCAAGACTTTCATATTATTTTTGCGGGCAATTTCCAAAATAGCATCATAGTCGCACGGAGAACCGAAGATATCGACCGGGATGATAACTTTAGGAGTTAATTTGCCTTCTTTTTTAACCAACTCAATGGCTTTTTCCAAATCCTTAACATCCATATTGTAGGTATTGGGATCAGAATCGACAAATATCGGAGTTGCACCAACGATGGCAACACATTCGGCCGAAGCAACAAAGGTAAAAGACGAAACAAATACGGCATCACCGGCTTTAATATCCCAAGCCATCAAAGCAAGGGTCAAAGCATCGGTTCCGGAACCGCAGGTTGCACAATATTTGCTACCCGAATAGTTTGCCAAAGCAGTATCCAACTCTTTAGTCTCGGGACCTTGGCAATAACCGCCGTGATCCAAAATGGTTTTGAAAGCATCCAAAAACTTTTGTTGTCCGATAACTTCTTGAGTAGTTTTGCAGTCAAACAACGGTATTGATTTTTCTGGTTTCTGTAACATGTAGTTTTTCCTCTTTTGTTAATTGTTTTAACTCATTGCTGTTGCGGATATTACAGCAGGTACCGAAGCTTTGGCAAAACACAAAATATGACTTTTTTGTAACATTTTACTTTTTTTGAAATTTTGTTAATCGTAAAGGTTGATTTTCGGAAAAAAAATGTTATAGTTTTTGGCAGTTTAGGCTTTGATAAAAAAATTCGGAGAGCAAAGTGAAATATACAAATCTGTCTTTTGCCGTTGCCTGTGTAATGATGACTTCGGCTTGTGCAACATCAATTCACCGGACGGACGAAAATGCCGATCCTTATGAAAGCGTTAACCGCGAGATTTTTGCTTTTAACGATAGTTTTTATGAAAACATCGGTTTCCCTATTGAAAGAGGATATCGTAAAATTACCACGAAGGATATCCGCGACCGGGTGGCCGATTTTGTGGCAAACATGGACGAACCGATTTCAACGGTCAACTACTTCTTGCAATTACGACCGAAAGAGACGGCAGTCAGTGTAGCTCGTTTTGTGATTAACTCTACCCTAGGTTTGGCCGGATTGTTTGATGTGGCAAGCGGTTGGGGATTAGAACAAGACCCTACCACCACCGGTGCAACTTTGGCTTCGTGGTGTATTGCCGACGGACCTTATATCGTTGTTCCTTTTGTGGGACCCAGCACGCCGCGTAATTTAATCGGTTCAAGTGCCGATTTCTTGGCCGATCCGGTATATTGGATGACAATTAATGATGCAAATTACAGTGCTAAAATTAATTACCCTTATACCTTTGTCAAGTACACTTCCAAATATGAAAGCTACATGGACTTGTATTTGGATTTAACCAAGAATTCGGTTGACCCTTATGTGACAATTCGTTCGGCGTATTTGCAAAACCAACGCAAATATAAATGTCGTTTTGCCAAAGAGGAAGAAGCACCGTCGTATGACTTTGACTTTGATATTGAAGAAGAATAGTTTTAACCCGAAAGTGATGAGGACTAGAGATGATTAAGACCAAAATTTTTGCTTTTGCAGTAGCCATAGTAATGATGGCAACATCCGCCAATGCCGAGGTAAATGCTAAGGCGGCGGAGCAATTTGTTAAGGATACCACTGCCAAAGGTATTGAACAGATTATTAACGCCGACATTTCGCAGAAGGAAAAAGACCAAAGATTTTATGATTTGTTGAACAACGCTCTGGACTTGGATTTTATCGGGCAATTTGTGTTGGGACGCAACTGGAGAACCGCAACTTTAGAGCAACGCAAAGAGTTTATAGCCGTTTATCGTGATTTGAACATTGCAACATGGTCAAAGAGATTTAATGAATTTAAGGGCAAGAACTTTGTATTTAAGGGAACAACGCCTTCTTCTTCCAAAGGGCAGATTTTTGTAGACTCGGTTGTGCCGATGGATCAGGGGGAACCGGCAAAGGTAGTTTGGCGGGTCAGAGAGAAGAACGGCTCCTATAAAATTGTTGACATCATTATTGAGGGTGTCAGTTTGGCCCAGTCTTCCAGAAGCGAATACACCGCCTTTATTAAAAACAACCCCGGTGGTATAAACGCTTTGATTGCCGACTTGCAAGCCAAATTAAAAGCCCAGCAATCCGCCAAATAAAAAAGAGAGCCATTATGGCTCTCTTTTTTTTAAGACAAATCCGTAATTTTGACTTCGATTTTTTTATCAAAAAAACGCAATAAGCAACGATACTTTTCATAAGAAATATCACGCCCTTTTTCAATGGCCGTTATAACTTCCATTGAAAGGTTTGTCATCATGGCGACATCGGATAGGGATAAACCGCTTTGAATTCTTAGACCTTGCAATTCGGCGGCAATAGTTTGCAGAACTTCGCGACGAAAGGTTTTATGCATTGTTTTTAACTCCTTAATTGTTTTTTAGCTAAAACAAAACCGCCTTGTAAAAAAGGCGGGGAGTTCGAAACAGTCAAATCACTGTCCGGGTTATTCGTGCATAGCCTTATTTCCCCAGCTCCCCAATGGGAGATAGTCTATTTGATTTGAGGAGTTTCGACACTCCACCCGAGGCAACCCGCCTTGGGCAAGATTCAAACTATGATAAATTAATCCCTTTGGCAAGTGTTTTTTGAACCATCAGATTTGTAATCAGAATCTATTAGTTTTTATTCTTTATCTTTCCTTTTGTCATTCTCGGGCTTGTCCCGAGAATCTATAAAGTGCCAATTTTCCTGAGATCCTCGGAATAAATCCGAGGATGACGATAAGGAGAACAACCCCGCGGAATAAATCAGAGGGCAACAATAAAAAAGGAGTGATTGCTCACTCCTTTTTAGCTTTATTCATCTGCATGCGGCATCTTGGCTTCGGCTACCAACATCTTGATTAAATCATCAAGTGCCATTACCTCCTGCTTGTCAGAGCCAAGACGGCGAATCGTTACCGTGCGATTTTCTTTTTCTTTGCCGCCGACAACCGCAATTACCGGTATCTTGGATACCGAATGCTCTCTTACCTTGTAGTTTATCTTCTCATTGCGTAAATCGGTCTTGGCGGATAATCCGGCCTTTCTCAACGCCGCCGCTACTTCTTCGGCATAGCCGTCAAACTCGCTTACAATCGGACAAACAACAACTTGTTCCGGAGATAACCACAAAGGCAATCTGCCGGCATGGTTTTCTATCAAAATTCCTAAAAATCTTTCTATCGAACCAAACAGAGCTCGGTGCAACATTACCGGTTGATGTTTTTCACCGTCTTCACCAATATAGCTGATATCAAATCTTTGCGGTAAGTTCATATCAACCTGAATGGTACCGCATTGCCATTCACGACCGATGGCATCTCGCAGAATAAACTCCAATTTAGGGCCATAGAAAGCTCCCTCGCCTTCATTTATTTCAAAAGCATAGCCATGCGAACTTAACGCATTAGCTAAAGCTTTTTCACACAAATCCCATATTTCATCAGAGCCAATTCTCTTTTCCGGACGGGTCGAAAGATAAATCTTTACATCTTCGAAACCAAAATCTTTGTATATATCCAAAATCAGTTTCAAAGTGGTAATGCATTCCTCTTCCATTTGCTCCGGAGTGCAGAAGATGTGAGCATCGTCTTGAGTAAACTCGCGGACTCTCATCAATCCCATCAGCGAACCGGAAGCTTCGTAACGATTGACCTTGCCAAACTCGGCCATGCGTAACGGTAAATCACGATATGACTTGATACCTTGCTTGTACACCAACAAACCACCCGGACAATTCATCGGCTTGATACAAAACCATTTTTTATCTTCGGTTTGACCGGAGTAGTTGTGAGCACCATACTTCTCCCAGTGACCCGATGTTTCCCACAAACATCTGTCCATAACGCGCGGAGTTGAAATTTCGATATAACCATTATGTTCTTGGCGATTACGCATATATTCAATCAACTTGCGATATACTTTATAGCCTTTATCATGCCAGAACACTGCACCGGGGGCATATTCCGGTTCAAAGTGGAATAAATCCATTTCCTTGCCGAGCTTGCGGTGATCGCGTTTAGCGGCTTCTTCCAACATTTCCAAATAGGCTTTCAAATCTTTCTTATCTGCCCAAGCGGTAGCATAAATTCTCTGCAACATCTCTTTTGAGGAATCACCACGCCAGTAGGCTCCGGCAACTTTCATCAGCTTGAAAGCATCACCGATTTTACCGGTTGAGGGAACATGGGGACCGCGGCACAAATCGGTAAATGAACCTTGAGTATATAGCGAAATTACTTCATCTTCCGGCAAGTCTTCGATAATCTCGGCTTTGTAATGTTCACCCAAATCTTTGAAAAATTTAATAGCCTCGTTCCGCGGCAAAACCTTGCGTTCCAACTTTTCGTCGCGTTTAACAATTTCATGCATTTTGGCTTCAATCTTTTCAAAATCTTCGGTCGTAAACGGTTCTTTACGAGCAAAGTCATAATAAAATCCGTTCTCAATGGCCGGTCCTATGGTAACTTGTACATTAGGCCACAATTCTTTTACCGCTTGTGCCATCACATGCGAGCAGGAGTGACGCAAAATATTTAAGCCTTCGACATCTTTACCGGTAATGATGGTTACGGTTGCATCGGTAGTGATGGGGGTGCTTAAATCTTGTGTCTTCCCGTTAACTTTGATAGCTAAAGCAGCTTTTAATAAACCTGCACTTATTTTACCGGCAATGTCAAACCCGTTGACCTCGCCTGCCATTTCCATTACACTGCCGTCCGGCAATTTAATCGCAACCATAATTAAATATTCCTTTCTATTTGTTTTCCATCAGTTCTTTATAAACCGCAATGGTTTTATCACACATTATTTGTTTTGTAAAATTATCTTTTACATTTTTTATTGCCGCCTGAGATATTTTATTTTTTTCTTCGGCCGGCAAATTCAATGCCCAGTCTATGGCTTCGGCTAATGACTGCACATCACCGCTTTCAAACAGTTTACCGGTAACCCCGTCGATCATATTATCAAGCGAACCACCGATGTTTGAAGCCAATACGATTTTACCCATGGCCTGACCTTCTATTGCGGCTCGACCGAAAGCTTCCGGCTTGGTGGCGGTTGACAACACGACATCAGACAACATTAAAATTGCCGGTATGTCAAAACTGTGATCAATAAATTGTACTTTACCATCCAAGCCCAGTTTTTTAACTCTGTTGCGTAACTTGTTGCTGAAGGCGGTACGCCCTTGATCGGAACCTACAATCAGGCAGTAAAAATCTTTACTTTTTACTTTAGCTAAAGCCTCAATCAGCAGATCCTGTCCCTTCCAGCCGGTAATTCTGCCGACCAGACTGATTATCGGCTTGTCCTCGGGGATGTGATTATCTTGCAGGGCTTTGATAATTCTTTCCTGAGTTACATTTTCGGGGCTAAAATTATCGAGATTAACACAACGGAAAATCGTACGAATCTTACCTGCATCAACTTTGTAATTGTCTATAATGTGCGACTTGATATAATTGGAAACCGCAATAACCAACTTGCCGTAGGTCATGACCCGATTATAAATCTTTTTGATGCCAAGCGGTCCCAAACCGTAGGTTCCGTGAAATGTTGTCAGAAATGTCACACCGGTTCTTTTGGCTGCCCAGTAAGCACTCCACGCCGGAGCTCTGGAGCGAGCGTGAACTATATTAACCCCGTTTTCTTTGATTATCTTGGCGAGCTTAAATGAATTTAGATACATTTTTATGGGATTTTTGGTCTTTAACGGCAAAACAAAATGTTTTACCTTAAGTTTTTGCAAGTCATATTCCATTCTGCCACCCGCAGATGCCACAAAATTTTTTATCCCCGCGGCTTGCAGACCCGATGCTATTTCCACCGCTCCTACTTCTACACCCCCGTGATTTAACTCCGGCAAAACCTGTAACACAATCGGTTCGGCAGCTTCGTTTTTCGACATATCAATCCCTCTGAATTTAGTCCATACAAACAAAAACCATCTGCCAAAGAATCGGCAGACAATCTTTTTGCGATTTTATATCATAACTCCCCTAAAATCAACCAAAATCAACAAAATACCCGCTCTTTAATCAAGCGGGTATTGTTGCGTGTTGTGTGTCATATAATAATATCGGACTTAGGCCTTAAAACTTATATTGCAAACTCAAACTATACATATTGGAATAACTTGAGTACTCAGCCGGAACTCCAATCTCTATATCGGCTTTTTTCATAAACAAATGAGCTATGCCCAAATCAACTTGCCAGTTATCTGTCACATATGACAAACCGGTGGATAACCAGATACGATCGGCATCGGGAATGCGGTTGGAACGATTGCTCGGATCATCGGCCGGTGATTGGTCATAGGCCGTTCCGACACGCCAGGTCCAGTTGTCGTTAATATAGTAGTCCGCACCCAAAGATATGGTCCAAGAATCACGCCATTTATAAGGATGGGTTACCGTGCTGCCGGGAGCTGAAGAACTCATAACAAACTCGGGAAAAGACTTGCTCCACTCCGTCCAGCGAACCGAGGTCGACAGACCTATCTTGTCATTTAGCTTGTGATAACCGGAAACCAAAATACTGGCCGGCAAATCAGGAGAGGCTTCGCCGTCGTCATATACCATCATTCCTAAAGGACTATTGACGGTAAAATCACCCTTTACTTTTTGAATGCTTCTGAATTTGTAACTGATACCTAAACGAGTATCGGGTGTAAATTCATACATTGCACCGATGATACCGCTGCCGGTCCAACCGTCTAAATCATAATTGGCATCGCCATAGGCACTAGTATATGGTGCTAAATTACTGGTCATATTGCCATGGATGTAACGCAATATTGCCGTCGCACCTAATGATAATTTATCCGTGACCTTGTATGCCGCGGCAAATGCCGTATCCATTACTTCCAATTCTGATTTGCGAGCTTCGCCGGAAACAAAACTTCCCGACTTGTGCTGGGTCGACAAACCATAAGGAACATAAAATCCGGCTCCCAAAAATAACCTATCGTTCACATTCCACTGACCGAATGCCGAAGGTAATGCAACACCATAGTGCATTTTGGTTTCTTCGTTGGTGGGGCTCTTTACCGTAGAGGCCATTTCCGCTTCGGTAAAACCGCCTTGCAAGCCAGACCTCTTTACCAAAGTCATACCGGCCGGATTATATGCCAAAGCCGAATAATCATCTCCCATAATACCGGCTCCGGCAAATGATCTGCCCAAACCCGTCGTGGAATATTCATTTAACTGATAACCGGCAGCTTGAGCCGATACCGAATACAAAAGTGCCGCCGTAAATCCGGCCATAATAATCTTCTTAGTCATCTTTTATCCCATAAATTAAGTGTTGTTATTTATTTTATGTTGATTTTTATAACCGCTTTCTGCTATAAAATAAAGTAAGCACTTGAAAGTGCTATAGTTTCCTTAAGGAAACAATTAGCGGTTTTGCTTGAGTTTGGAAGGTTGATTTTATGATTGATGATGTGCAAAAGTATCTGGCCGAGATGACGGTGAAAATTATCGGCGACCGTTGGAAAATGCAAATTATCCAAACCTTAATGGACGGTACTAAAAGATTCGGCGAATTGAAAAAGTCGCTCGGTGACATTACCCAAAAAGTCCTGACCTCCAACTTGCGTGCCTTGGAAGAAAAAGGGCTGGTTATCAGAGAAGTATATGCTCAAATTCCGCCCAGAGTGGAATATACCTTGACCGCCGTCGGATATGCCTTAAAACCGGTTATTGAATCTATGGTCGCTTGGGGTGCCGAATATCGCGAGAATATGTTGCTCGGTATTGAAAACCTCGCCTAATCTTTATTCCATAATCTTTCACCGATATCTTTGCGAATCGTCAGTATATCTCTGATTTGATTGGCGTGCAGATATATGCTCATTCCTAAATTTTCTCCTACATTGTAGGTTTGATCGTAAATCGTTATTGCATCGCCTTTGACTTTTACTTCGGGGTGAAATTTCAATTTGGTCTTTTCTTTAGAAAATTTATACTTGTTGCTCCATACATTTTTGATAAATCGAGCTCCTCTTGATGATACAAGCTCCAGCTCGCCTGCTTTATTCTTAAAAGCAATAGCTCTTAAATCTCCGCCGACCAATATGTCCGGCACCTCTTGCATAAATATATTCAAACATCCTAAAATTATACCAATCCAGCCCAGCTTCCGCCAACTTGCCTGCCATAACATCAGCCACAAACCACCAAAAACTATCAAAAGCAAACCTAAATGCGACATTGACGGAACTTGCCAATCGGAATACGGAAAGGATGATACCCATGACGTAATTGAATTAACCAATCCTATCCCGTAACCAACTATCTTTAAAAACAACCAATCCATACCAAACGGCATTAACAATAAACTCAACAACACAAACGGCATGATAATCAAACCGATTATCGGACCGGCCAAAAAATTACCGATGGTAGTGTAAATCGAAACCATATTAAAATGATATATCGCAAACGGCAAGGTCATCACCGAAGCTATAAAATCAGAAACCACAACACCTATGATATACAATAACACTATTCTCAACCACTTGCTCATATCCTCAACATTGATAAACTTTCTGATTTGTCTTTCGGTCTTTTCGTAAAAAGCTATCAAGCCCAAAACCGCGGCAAAGGACATTTGAAAACTGGCTGAAACCAGTACCTCGGGAGATAAAAACAAAACGATAAACGCCGCCAAACAAATCGTGTGCATTGAGATAGCTCTCCTGTCTACCAAAACTCCCAACAGCACTACAAATGTCATAATAAACGCTCTTTGAGCCGGAACTGCCATACCGGAGATGAACAAATATACCAAGCTGATTAAGATTGCAAAAACCGCCGATATCTTCTTGGTATCAAATTTCATGGCCAGAGGAGGAAACATCGCCAGCAAAAATCTTATCAGGAAAAACATCAACCCAGCTAACATACTCATATGAAGACCGGATATCGAAAGAAAGTGTGCCAGACCGGAATTACGATATTGTTCATTCAATTTTTGACTTATCAGACCTCGTTCACCGGCAATAATTGCCGCAGTTACCGCGGCCTCATCAGGTGGCAAAACAGATGATATTCTTTTAACTATTTTCTGTCGCAAATCATAAACAAAACCGGCAAAACCACCACCGCTCTCCACTCCGTCGGCACAAGGTATTTTAAACCAACGGCTTTGAGCAAACCCCGAACCTCTCAAACCGGCAAAATAACTCTTGCGGTCAAACTGATAACCTCCGACCACCACTTCGGTTGACAGAGGTGAAATTTTGCCTATCATCTCAACACAATCACCGATTTTGGCTTCGCCTTTTTTACTGCGTTGAGTTATTCGGTATCGGCCTTGATAAACTTTACCGTCAAAATCTTGCAAATTGCTTAGAATAAACCGCCGCCGACCTTGATAATTGGTGTCAATATCCGATATCTTGCCTTGAAAATAAAAAGTATCGCTCGGTAAGTCCGGCCATGGAACATAAAGCAACCGAGCCTTTATTTGCGTTACGGCAAAACCTGATATGATAAAAAACAAACAAAGAATAAATTTGCTAATCGCTTTGCTATGGCGAAAAAATATTGCCGATAATCCCAAAACAACAATAAACGGAAACAAAATAAACGGCGACGGCTCCTGCGGTAAAGCAAAATATATACCAATCCCAGTTCCGAATAAAACCGGAAGCCATAAAATTCTTCTTTTGGCATCAAATTGCCAATTATCTTTTATATATTTCAGCAACATCCGACAAGCCGTAAAATTTCATCGGCGGCATTTTGGCTCGGAGTTTGTTCGCCGCAGCTTAAATACTCCCTAACCTCGCGAAAGCCTTCCATTTGCTTTTCGTAAGCTTCTCCGTTTTTCAAAAGCTCGAGTATCTCTTTAACAATTTTTTGCGGAGTACAATTCTCTTGCAACAATTCCGGCACCACTCTGCGATTTAGCATTATATTAGTGAGATTTACATATTTTATCTTTACCAAATGTTTGGCCAAAACATAAGTAAGCGGTGATACCTTATAAGCTATTATATGCGGAACATTGCACATGGCCAATTCCAAAGCCACCGTGCCGGAAGCCGCTATAGCTGCACTGGCGGCTTGGAATGCATTGTAGCGATCTTTTTCGTTATCCAAAACAACTATCGGCAAATCGGTATTTTTGAGCATTTTTCTTACTCTTTTGGCGACGGTCTTTACCGTCGGCAGAGCAAAATATATGTCGGGATTTAAATCCGTTAGTATTTGGGCCGATTGCAAAAAATCGGGCAATAATTTACTTACTTCATTATGGCGAGACCCAGGCAAAATACATATTATCTGCTTTTCAGCCGGAATATCATACTTCTTGCGAAATTCCTCACCGTCAGCGTGTAATGCTTCACTCTCAATTACCGGATGTCCGACAAATACGGTTTTGAGGCGATGTTTGGTAAAATATTGCGGTTCTTTGGGCAACAATGTCAAAAGCTCATCTATGTATTTGTACATGGTCTTGGCTCTTCTTTTTTTCCACGCCCAAACTTGCGGAGCAACATAATGCAACTGCTTAATCGATAAATTTTCTTTGCGTAATGCTTTGTGAATGCGGCTGCAAAAACTCCAGCTATCAATAGTTACTACAATATCGGGTTGTTTGGCTTTGATATCGGCAACAGTCTGGCTTATTCTTTTCAACACTTTGGGAATACTCGGAATAACTTCCACCAAGCCCATAACCGCCAATTCCGATATATCAAAAAGCGACTTTAATCCTTCAGCCTCCATGGTGTCACCGCCAATACCGTAAAATTCGACATTGCCGGAAGTCTTTTCTCGTAAAGCTCTCATCAAACGCGAACCCAACAAATCGCCGCTGGGTTCTCCGGCGATAAGATAAACCTTAATTTTCTTTGATGTATTCATCAGGATTAACCCCCATGATAAACATTTTGTATTTATCGGCCAAAGCTATGGTTTCTTTTTCTTCAACCATTAAGCCGTTGCCGGCATGAACCACTATCCCCTCCAAGCCGCTTTCGTGAGCTCTTTCAACCGAACGAGGGCCGATTGTGGGCAAATCTATACGCATATCTTGCTCGGGCTTGCGAAGTTTGACCAAAACACCGCCACCACCTTTGCGACGGTAGTCTTTGCACCGACGAATAAGTTCGTCGGTTCCTTCTATTCCTTCAACCCCCAAAACAAGTCCTTGCTGTACAATCACCGCTTGACCTATATCCAACTTACCTAGGGTCAGAGCCGCTTCAATTCCCCTCTTTATATCGGCAACATCTCTCTCTGACGGCTTGTGCTTGGTTAAAACGCCCTCTTTTACCAAAATATCGGGCATAACTTCGTGCACACCTTTAACCTGCATGCCATCGGCTTCGATTTCTTTGACCAAGGCTCGCAAAATTCCGTCATCGCCCAAGGCTTTGGCTCCGACCTTGGCAAAAAATGCCGCGGTTCTTAAATCGGGTACCAAATCAAAAAAGCTCGGTCTTCTTATGGTGCCTATCATTACAACATCTTTAACGGCTTCATCGGCAAAATATTTAAATCCCGTGCCGGCCTGACCAATGCGAATCCATTTGCACGGAAAATCGCACTTATTACCAAAGTATGACTTATCGGCATTACCTTCTATTGCCAGGACAACAAACTCTGTTTCTTTTTCTTTGCATTTTTCTACCAGTAATGCCGGTATTTGACCGCCGCCGGCGATAATTCCCAATTTGCGTTGAGGATGTGTCATTGTTATCTTACTTTCATAAAAAACAAAACCTGATATCTGAAGATTGCGTATTTTTTCAAAACAGCGGCCTTTGCTTATAAAAAGTTAGTCAGCGACCGTTTTATTTTCAATATGCAACATCATATACCAGGTTTTGTAAAAATTGATTTAACATAAGTCAAATCAATTAACCCTTCTAATCGGCCATCATAACTTTGCGACGACCGGCCAGACCATCAAAAATAAACTCCAGTTGTTCCATTACCAACGGGTTGTCTTTATATTTTTCTTTGGCTTTTTCAATTCTAACATCAAAAGTATCTTCGGTGCCTTTGAAGATGTACATAAAGGCGTGAGTTACCGACTTAATTGTTTTTTCATCCATACCGCCACGTATCATACCGACACGGTTTAAGCCTCTCAATTTGCCTCTGTCTCCGGTTACGATACCAAACGGAATAACATCTCGATCAACACCTGACAAGCCGCCAATCATGGCTTTGCGACCGATACGACAGAATTGGTGAACTGCCGAATTGCCGCCCAAAATAACTCCGTCACCCAAATGAACATGACCACCAATAACCGCATTGTTAGTCATTATAACATCATTTCCGACAACGCAATCGTGAGCAATATGCGAGTTAACCATCAACATACAATTATCACCAACTACCGTCGTCTTATGTTCCTTGGGCGTACCGGCATGGATGGTTACATTCTCTCTGATTACATTATTTTTGCCGATAATGACTTTAGCACCTTCGACAAACTCATTACCGTGGTCTTGCGGCCCTGTACCCAAACAAGCACCGGGGAAAACTACCGTACCATCACCAATGGTGGTATCACCATAAACAGTTACTCTTCCCAATAATCTTACATTATTACCGATTTTGGCTTGTGAACTTATCCAACAAAACGGCCCAATCTCCGCACTGTCGGAAATTTGAGCACCTTCTTCTATAACTGCCGTAGCATGAATCTTAGACATTAATTATTACCTTCTTTAAAAAAATTTGTTCTGCTTGCAATTTATCCAATCTTAAAATCAATGGCAAAACACAAAAATTTTCTGATTGTTACAACAATATAAAAAATCCCGCCGCTGTTTGTTTTTACTGCGGCGGGAGGCGTTTTTTATTGCCTTATTATCCTAATTTTTGCTTGAGAAGCTTGTTAACAACTTCCGGATTGGCTTTGCCTTGAGAGGCTTTCATAACCTGTCCGACGAACCAACCGATAAGATTGGTTTTACCGGCCTTATAGGCTTCGACATTAGCCTGATTATTGGCTAATATTTCATCGACAACTTTTTCTATCGCTCCGACATCGGTAACTTGTTTCAGACCTTTTTCCTCAACAATTTTCTCGGGAGCCTCACCGGTTGCGGCCATTATGGCAAATACATCTTTGGCGGTTTTGCCGTTAATGACATTTTTGGAAACCAACTCAACCAAAGCACCTAAATTTTCGGCCGAAATCGGAGATTCTGCCAAGGTAATTTTCTTTTCGTTGAGCATGGCAAAGAAATCGCCCATCAACCAGTTAGCAACCTTTTTGGCATCGTGACCGGAAGCTGCTTTTTCGAAAAACTCGGCAACTTCTTTATTTTCGCAGATAACCGAGGCATCATACGGGGTTAAACCGAGCTCTTTGACAAATCTTTCTTTCTTGGCATCGGGCAACTCAACCATATCGTTTTTTATATTATTGATATATTCGTCGCTCAGTACCAATGGAGGTAAGTCCGGCTCCGGAAAATAACGATAGTCATGAGCATATTCTTTTTTACGCATGGCTTTAGTGGTGCAAGTAGTCGGATTAAACTGTCTGGTTTCTTGCTCTATCTGACCACCGCTTTCGTATACTTCAACATGACGACGAGCCTCGAATTCAATAGCCTGCATTACAAACTTAACCGAGTTGACATTCTTCATCTCGTTTCTGGTTCTAAAGCCATCTTCCCCGACTTTTCTGACCGAGACATTGACATCGCAACGCATCGAACCTTCATCCATGTTACCGTCGCAAGTTCCTAGGTATCTGACGATAGAACGAAGTTTGCGTAAGAAAGCACCTGCCTCCTCGGGTGAACGAAAATCAGGTTTGGTTACAATTTCCATCAAGCCAACACCGGCACGATTCAAATCAATAAAACTTTTGGTCGGAGATATATCGTGAATCGACTTTCCGGCATCTTGCTCAATGTGCAATCTTTCGATACCAATATCTTTGGTCTCGCCGTTTTCCAACTCAATTTTGACAAAGCCCTCTCCGACTATCGGATATTGAAATTGGGTAATCTGATAGCCTTGCGGTAAGTCGGCATAAAAATAGTTCTTGCGAGCAAAAGCCGAATAATTGTTAATCTTGGCATTTAAGCCCAAGCCGGTCTTAACCGCCTGACTAACACATTCTTCGTTTAAGGTCGGCAACATCCCCGGCATACCTGCATCAATAAAAGAAACATTCTCATTTACCTCGGAACCATAGTGAGTGGAAGCTCCGGAAAAAATCTTGGATTTAGATAAAATCTGGCAGTGTATCTCCAATCCGCAGATAACTTCCCAATCACCGGTTTTACCTTGTATTATCATTCCACTCATGTCTTATTTCCTCTTAAATCCGGCTTGCTGTTCCAAGCAATAGCCTGCCTTAAACACATTTTCTTCATCAAAAGATTTACCGATAATCTGCATACCCAAGGGCAATCCGTCGTGATTTAATCCTATCGGCAAGCTCATTGCCGGAAGTCCGGCCAAAGATACCGAAACGGTAAATATATCATTGAGCCACATGGTTATGGGATCTTTTTGCATACTTTCGTCGCCAATGGCAAAGGCAGCCGACGGTGCGGTCGGAGTTAGTATAACATCACATTTTTCAAAAGCTTTAATAAAGTCATCTCTGATTAGGCGACGAACCTTTTGTGCCTTGAGGTAATAGGCATCATAATAACCTGCTGACAAAACATAGGTGCCTATCATAATACGACGTTTTACCTCTTTGCCGAAACCTGCCGTGCGAGAATTGGTATACATATCATCAAGATGCTCACCGTCAACTCGGTTGCCGTAACGCAAACCGTCATAGCGAGCAAGGTTGCTTGAAGCTTCTGCCGGTGCGATAATATAATATACCGCCAAAGCATATTTGGTATGAGGCAAGGATATTTCAACAATCTCTGCACCCTTGTCTTTCAACATGGCGGCGGCTTTATCCCAATAAGATGCAATTTCGGAATTCAGCCCGTCAACACGATATTCTTTGGGAATACCTATTCGCATACCTTTTATATCGGCACCCAAAACTTTGCAAAAATCGGGAACCGGTTGTTGTGAGGAAGTAGAATCCTTATTATCAAATCCGGCCATAGCCTTTAACATAATAGCACAGTCGGTTACATCTTTGGCAATAGGGCCTGCCTGATCCAAAGATGAGGCAAAAGCTATAATGCCATAGCGAGAACAACGACCATAGGTCGGCTTAATTCCGGTTACGCCGCAAAAAGCTGCCGGTTGGCGAATCGAGCCGCCGGTATCGGTACCGGTAGCCGCGGCACACATATTGGCGGCAACGGCGGCTGCCGAACCACCGGAAGAACCGCCGGGAACAAGCGGAACATCTTTGCTCCACGGGTTAATCACCGGACCAAATGCCGAAGTTTCGTTACTGCCGCCCATGGCAAATTCATCTAAATTCAGTTTGCCTAAAAAATTGGCTCCGGCTTGCAACAAATTGGCGGTTACTGTTGACTCATAAGGGGGAACAAATCCCTTTAAGATGTTGGAACAAGCGGTGGTGGCAATACCTTTGGTGCAGAACAAATCTTTAATTCCCAAAGGAATACCTTCCAAGTCGCCGCCTTGTCCGGAATTTATTTTTTCCTGACTGATTTTGGCTTGTGCTATCGCCTTATCGGGAGTTTCGCAAACATAGGCGTTTAAGTTTCTGTGCTTGTCCATATTGGCAATATAAGCTTCGGTCAGTTCTACCGCGGTAAATTCTTTTTTCTTCAGTCCGGCAGAGGCTTCTGCTATAGTTAATTCGGTTAAATCTGTCATCATCGTTATCCCAATATTTATTCAACAACTTTCGGCACTACAAAATAGCCGTATTCTTTGACCGGAGCATTGGCCAAAACTGCCTCGGCTTGGTTACCCTCGGTTACTTCATCTTGTCTTAGTCTTAAATGTTCGTTGTTGACCGAGACCAGAGGTTCGACATTATCGGTATCAACTTCTTTTAATTGGTCGACCCACTGCAATATTTTGTTAAACTCTTCTTGTGTTGCCGCAACTTTATCGTCTTCAATTTTGAGATGCGATAAAAATGCTATTTTTTTGACCGTATTGGCGTCTATGGACATTTTTTATCCCCGTATCCTATTTCATGAAAAATAACTTTTGTTTTTTATCATAATTTTAGCTTTTGAATCAACACCTAATTTCAAAAAAGCAACGATATTGAAAGTCAAGCATAAAAATCACGTAATCGAGCATTTAATATCGTAATCATTTTATGCACAACAGCAATAACGGCAAGCTTTCCAGGTTTGCCGTTATTTTTCAGCCTCAAATAGAAATCTCTT
>CASEYY010000009.1 GCA_949292335.1 uncultured Pseudomonadota bacterium | reverse complement strand
CTGTTTGGAGTGGATAGTTGGTGAGCACAAATTTATGCAGTGCGAACCTTACGACACGAGGAGGACCCGCTTGCGGGAGTACCCAATCTGGCAGCCGTCCTTATTTTTCCCACCTTCACGGTGGGATTTTTTTTGGCTTTGCTATCTGATTTGAGCGGCGACCGAAGATACTTGATTTTTGCTTATTTTGTGCTACACTGCTCCGCCGTGATTATCGTAGGACTCTAAAATGAATAATGCATTATTGCAAAATACCAACAATACCATCCCATCCGGTACCGTAAACGGCCGCCACAGTACCGAAGCCGAGGCTATACGCCATACCTATATTGCCTGCAAACAAAAATTGGCCAATCCCAATCTTGAACCATCAGAACAAGCGGCACTCAACTTCTATTGTGCACAACTTATCAATCTAACTCCTTGTGCCGACGAAGATAAAGGCAACAAATTCTACAAAGGTTTTGGCGGATACGGAGACAGCGAAATCATAAAACCCTATGTCCTAAGAGATACTAAAACCAATAAGCCACTACTAAATTCGGACAACACCTCCAAAACCATTCTCTGTCGGTTTCGCGACCTATACCGCTATATGTACACTATAAACAGCCAAAAAGCCGAAAGCCTGAATTATGTTGATGGGGTCAGAGCATTATCCGAACTCGACCAAATGCGTTATGAGATAAAACCACCATACTATATGTCTCGTACAACAAACAAAGAGCGGTAGTTACAACCGCTCTTTGTATTATCCCAGCAGATTTCCTCCGTGAGCAACATCTGACTTTTCTAAATCAATCAACCTTAAACATATAAGCTCTCGCTCAGCCCCCAAATTTTGCTCGGCAAAATCCGTCATTTTGAGAGCAATCTCTGCTTTATTTTTCATCCCGATTGCCGCTATCTCAATCCACGCACCGATTTTATCTTTAAGGCCGTCAAAAGCCATATTATCATTATACTCCACACTTACGGCTATAACCTTTAACGGTTTTCCCAATAATTCTGACACCAACACGGCAGCTTTTTCCGGCAGCCTATCATCCTTATTTTTAGCATTTGTTTTTATGGTAATAAAAGGCATAATCATCCCTCATCTAAAAAGGCGGTGTCCTTAGGCACCGCCGTATAATTAATTATTCAACATCTTCCGAAGTTACTTCCGGTTCCTCGACGACAGCTTCGGTATCGTCAAATTCCGGAATGCTTTCGCCCAAGACTTCGGTTCCCTCTTGTGTTTCCAACTCCTCCTCATCGTCGGCATCGGCTTCCAACTTGGTAACCGAGACAACTTTTTCATTGTCAGCTGTTCTAAACAAAATCACACCTTGTGTCTTGCGACCAGCGATTCTGATATCTTCAACCGGCATTCTGATGAGTTTTCCGGCATCGGTAACCATCATAATCTGATTGTCGTCTTCAATCGGGAAAGAGCTTACCACCTCTTTGTTACGAGCTGACATTTCCATATTGGCAATACCCTGTCCGCCGCGTCCGGTTACTCTGTACTCATAAGATGATGAACGTTTGCCGTAACCGGTTGTAGTAACCGAAAGGATGAACTGTTCTTTTTCTCTCATTGCCAAAAACTTATCTTCCGATAAAATACTCTCACCGGCTACTTCGGCAAAATTAAACTCGGCATCCGCACCTTTTTCGGCAACCATTCTCTTCCAGCTTGAAGAAATTCGTGAGTATTCATCTCGTTCTTCGGAGGTTGCATCAGAGTGATTCAATATCGACATCGAAACCACTTCATCGCCGTCGGCTAACTTAATGCCTCTGACACCGGTCGAATTTCTACCGACAAATACTCTCACTTCGGTTACCGGGAAGCGAATACACTTACCACTTTTTGCTGCCAGCAAAACATCTTCATCTTCGCTGCAAATTCTAACATTGATGAGTTTGTCACCTTCATCCAACTTCATCGCGATTTTACCGTTTGACTGAACATTAACAAAATCCATCAACGAATTACGACGAACATTACCCGAAGATGTTGCAAACATAATCGACAAATCTTTGCACTCAGCCTCATTTTCCGGCAATTTCATAATTGTTGTGATAGTTTCGCCGTTATCCAAAGGCAACAAGTTGATAAACGGTTTGCCTTTTGATGTCGGAGAACCCAAAGGCAGTTTATAAACTTTCATTTTATAAACCAGACCTTTTGAGGAGAAGAACAACACCGGAGTATGGGTCGAAGCCACAAACAAGCGGGTAACAAAATCCTCATCTTTGGTTGCCATACCCGACTTACCCTTACCGCCGCGTTTCTGAGCCTTGTAAGCATTAAGCGGTACGCGTTTGATATATCCTGCTTCGGTAACGGTAACCACCATTTCTTCGCGTTGAATTAAAGATTCGATATCGGTATCATATTCAATATCCTCAATCTTGGAGCGACGCGGATTTGCATATTCGTCTTTGATAGCGACCAGCTCATCACGCATAATTCCGTAAAGTTTTTCGCGAGAACTCAAAATTGACAAACATTCTTTGATTTCTTCACCCAAACCGACTAATTCTTCATGAATTTTATCGCGTTCCAAACCGGTTAATCTTTGCAATTTCAAATCCAAAATTGCCTTAGCCTGATTTTCGGACAACCGGTAGGTTCCGTTTTCGACTTTTCTGTCCGGTTCATCAATCAGTTTAACCAAGGCCTCGACATCACCGGCCGGCCAAGCTTTTGCAAGCAATGCATCTTTGGCTTCTTGCGGCGACGGCGATGTTCTGATTAAATCAATCACCGGATCAATATTTTCAACCGCAATCGCCAAACCGACCAAAGTATGAGCCCTGTCACGAGCTTTGTTCAACTCGAATATGGTACGACGACGAATAACCTCTTCTCTAAACTCAACAAAAGCCTTGACGATATCTTTTAGGGTTAACATCATCGGGCGACCATTATAAATCGCCAACATATTCATACCAAAACTGGTCTGCAACGGTGTATATTTATAAAGCTGATTCAACACCACATCGGCTTGAAAATCGCGTTTGATTTCAATCACCACTCTCACACCGTGACGATCGGACTCATCCCTGATTTCGGAAATTCCTTCAATTTTCTTTTCTTTCAACAGCTCGGCGATTCTCTGAATCATGGCGGCTTTGTTTACCTGATACGGAATTTCGTGAACAATGATTGCTTCTTTATCTTTGTGCAATTCCTCAATTGTGCATTTAGCCCGCATAACGACGGAACCGCGTCCGGTCAGATACGCCGATTTAGCCCCCGAATAACCAAGGATTAGACCACCGGTCGGGAAGTCTGGCCCCGGAACGATTTTAATCAAATCTTCGATTGAGATATCGGGATTATCAATATAAGCACAGCAAGCGTCACAAACCTCGCCCAAGTTATGCGGCGGGATATTGGTAGCCATACCGACCGCAATACCATTAGTTCCGTTAACCAACAGGTTAGGATATCTGGCCGGCAACACGGTAGGCTCTTGCAAGCTTTCATCATAGTTAGGCATAAAGTCGACGGTATCTTTATCAATATCATCAATCAAAGCGTGAGCAACTTTAGCCAATCTGGCCTCGGTATAACGCATGGCGGCGGCACTGTCACCGTCCATCGAGCCGAAGTTACCTTGTCCGTCTATCAAAGGAACACGCATTGAGAAGGGCTGAGCCAATCTGACCATCGCCTCATAAACCGAGCTGTCACCGTGCGGGTGATACTTACCTAAAACATCACCGACGATACGCGCCGATTTTCTGAAAGGTCTGTTATAATCATAGCCGTTTTCATAGGCCGAATAGATAATGCGGCGGTGTACCGGCTTCAAACCGTCCCTGACATCGGGCAGTGCACGCGACACGATAACACTCATGGCATAATCGAGGTAAGAGCGACGCATTTCCTCGGAAATTTCCACCGGTGAAATATCTTGTCTGCTTTCCACCAAATTAGTTTCTTCTTCCACTGTTACATTCCTTTAATATCAACAATTACAAACTGTTTGGATGATAGCAATTTTTTAATTTGGCAACCACTTTTTTTTGTTGGTTATACCCATAAAAAAAGAGCTTTTGTACCTACAAAAAAAGTACAAAAGCTCTAAATTAAACTCCTAAAGCTTGGCAATGATTGCCGCCCTTGTGTTTTCTGTTGGCATACCTGAAAATTTACACGGATTGCCGATTGTCCAAACCACCTGATCGGCACCGATTTTAGCATCCAACCAATACCTCCTGTTATTAATAGAGGTATTAAAGATTCTAAACAATTCGGAAACACATTCCATTTTTCCGTCATTAAGGATTTCAACATCCTCTGGTGTCAGAAGCAACAGATTGTTTTCCTTAACCACTGCCGCAGCTTTGGAATAATCAATAGCTTCCGTAATCACCCCCGCAATCACAAGCTTATCGCTGATGGCAATTCCGCGAAACCAACCTCCGCCCGACAGCAAAGGATTTTTTTCCACGATAAGGCACGGAAAAACAACCCCTTCTTTTTTAATTTGCTCTTTAATTTCAGCATTGGTTGCACGAGGTTTAACTTCCATAACGCCGCTGAAAATATCATCAGCACAGAAATACGCAAACACACGGTCAAACGAGAATATTCTCGCCTCCAGTATTTTAATTATTTCCGCTATTTCCGTGTCTACCTCTGATTTTTTATTAATTTTATTATACACCGCAACTACAACTTTACGCGGAGCCATTGCTGCAAATCCGGCCCACTCTTTAAGTGAAGCACTCACTTTTGGAATTAAAATTTTCTGAATCATAATTGTAATTTTTTGAGTTAATAATTAAGTTGTATGTTTTCCATATAACTTGTTTTTCGACATAAATCAACAAAAAAGTCAGTCCATTATTTAAATTTGCCCCTTATTAAAATGGGCGGGTAGTCTGTAAGATATTAATAAAAAACCCCGCGGTTCCGGCGGGGTTCAAGACTTAACTAGAATGTTTCATCACAACGACGAATCAATTCTTCAATATTCTCTGGCGGCCAACCCGGAGTATCCATACCGAGATGGATTCCCATCTTAGCCAATACTTCTTTAATCTCGTTCAAAGACTTACGACCGAAGTTAGGAGTACGCAACATTTCAGCCTCGGTTTTTTGAACCAAATCACCGATATAAACGATATTGTCATTCTTCAAGCAGTTAGCCGAACGAACCGACAATTCAAGTTCTTCAACTTTCTTCAAGAGGTTGCGGTTAAACGGCAACTCTTCTTTCTCAGCCTCGGCCTCGGCTTCCGGCTCATCGAAGTTGATGAACGGCTTCAACTGGTCTTGCAAGATTCTTGCAGCATAAGCCACGGCGTCTTCCGGAGTAACCACGCCATTAGTTTCAACCACCAAGGTAAGCTTGTCGTAGTCGGTAGCTTGACCTACACGGGTATTCTCAACTTTATAAGAAACTTTTCTTACCGGAGAATAAATTGCGTCAACAGGAATAACCCCAATCGGAGTATCGGCGGTTTTATTCATAGCGGCCGGGACATAACCTTTGCCTGTACCGACAGTCATTTCCATATTGATTTTAGCACCGGCATCGAGGTTGCAAATAACCAAATCAGGATTCATGATTTCAACATCATGTCCGGTTTCAATCATAGAGGCAGTAACGGTGCAAGGACCTTCAGCCTTCAACGACATGGTTTTCTGACCTTCACCATGCACGGCGACGGCCAAGCACTTGATATTTAGCACGATGTCGGTAACATCTTCTCTGACACCGGGGATGACGGAAAATTCATGCAACACGCCGTCAATTTTGATACTGGTAACGGCACCGCCCTGCAAAGACGACAACAAGACTCTGCGTAAAGCATTACCCAAAGTCAATCCGAAGCCTCTTTCCAAAGGTTCAACAACTATCTTGGTTTTATTAGCCCCTTCCAGAGCGGAAATATTCAAGTTAGTCGGTTTAATAAGTTCTTGCCAATTTTTTTGAATCACTGGAATGCCCTCTAAAAATTTTGCCTAGAAGCAAAGTTCAAACAAACAACAACAGAGATTGCGGACTGAGCCATCCGCAACCTCCAACAAAGAAACACTATACGCGGCGTCTTTTTCTCAATCTGCAACCGTTGTGAGGAATCGGGGTTACATCACGAATTGTAGTGATGGTAAAACCGACAACCTGCAAAGCTCTGATAGCAGATTCTCTTCCGGAACCGGGACCTTTAACTTCAACTTCCAAAGTTTTCATACCATGTTCCTGAGCCTTTTTACCGGCTTCTTCAGCGGCAACCTGAGCGGCGTAAGGGGTAGATTTTCTGGAACCCTTAAAGCCCTGAGCACCGGCTGTAGACCAAGCTACCGTATTACCTTGAGCGTCGGTAATGGTAACTCTAGTATTATTGAAAGTAGAATTGATGTGGGCAACACCCGCGGAAATATTCTTCTTTTCTTTTCTTTTAATACGTTGTGATACTGCTTTTGCCATTTCAACTCACCTTATTTCTTTTTGTTAGCCACGGTTTTGCGTTTACCTTTACGGGTTCTTGCATTTTGTTTGGTACTCTGACCTCTGACCGGCAAACCCTTACGATGACGCAAACCTCTGTAACAACCGAGATCCATCAATCTTTTGATATTAACCCCGACTTCGCGACGAAGTTCACCTTCGACGACGACATCGTTGTCAATAACTTCACGAATTTTCGCAACTTCTTCTTCACTCAACTCATGAACACGGCGATCTGCAGAAACACCGGATTTTTTGCAAATGTCCTGAGCAGTTTTTCTACCAATGCCATAGATATAGGTCAAAGCGATCTCAATTTTCTTGGCAGTTGGAATATTTACACCAGCTATACGAGCCAAATTAACTCTCCATTTAAAAGATTAAACCACATTCAAAAAGTTGATCACCACTTTTCAAAATTAAGCCGGATTATATGACAAAATTTATTAGTGTCAACAACAGATTTCACAAAAATTCCAAAAAAATACAATTTTTTCAAAATTCAAACAACAACTAAGGGGTTCAAATCCCCAAAACGCTGTCGATTTTATTAGCCACCGCCTCGATTGAACCGGTTCCGTCCACACATTTGAGCAAACCTTCCTTTTCAAAATAAGGAATTGTAGGATAAGTCAAGGCTCTATAGTTGACGAGTCGATTTTGCACGGTCGCACGATTATCATCGATTCGGCGATAAAATTCGGTACCGCCGCAGCTATCGCATACACCGTATACTTTCGGTTTTTGGTATTTGTCATGATAACCTTGCCCGCATTTCATACAAGCATAGCGGCCGAGAATTCTCTCCATGATAATTTCATCCGGCACCTGAATTTCGATTACGGCATCAAGTTTAATATTTTTTTCCTTGAGCAGACCGTCCAAAGCCTCCGCCTGCGGCAAAGTTCTCGGAAATCCGTCCAAGATAAAACCATTTTGACAATCATCTTGCTCGATTCTCTTTTTGAGCATATCGATAATCATCTCATCAGGAACCAAGTTACCTTTATCAATCAATGCCTTAATTTTAAGCCCTAATTCAGAGCCGGTATGCCCCTCGGCACGAAGCATTTCACCGGTTGAAAGATGAGGTATACCGAGTCTTTCCTTGAGCAATCTGGCCTGAGTACCCTTACCGCATCCCGGAGCTCCGGTTAAAACGACATAGATTCCTTTTTTTAAATTCGGCATTTTATCTTCTCTTTTTTCCGGCCAAAGAAGCTTTGCGGATTAATGATTCATACTGATAAGCAATCAGGTGAGATTGAATCTGTCCGACAAAATCCATGGTAACCTGCACCACGATGAGCAAGGTAGTTCCGCCCAAGACGAAAGGCACCGACAATTTGGTGATTAAGATTTCCGGCAAGATACACAAACCGACCAAATAAACAGCCCCGAGCACGGTCAAACGAGTAATAACATAATCGAGATACTCAGCCGTATTTTTGCCCGGTCTGATACCGGCGACAAAGCCGCCGTGTTTTTTCAAGTTTTCGGCAGTTTCTTCCGGATTGAATACGATTGCGGTATAGAAGAATGCAAAGAACGCAATCAAGAAAGCATACAAAGCCAAATACAAAGGCTGGCCGTGGCCGAGCATTTGCGACAGGGTCTGTACCCAAGCCGGACCGTTTTCAGCCGACAAATTGGCAACCGTAATCGGCAACAACAACAAAGAGCTTGCGAAAATCGGGGGGATAACACCGGTCGGGTTAATTTTGAGCGGCAAATGCGAACTTTCTGCCGCACCCATTCTTCCCATAACTTGTCTCTTAGGATATTGAATAATGATTTTGCGTTGAGCTCTTTCAACAAAAATAATCAAATAAACCAAAGCCACTGCCATCACCAAAAGCATCAAGATAACACCGGCCGACATAGAACCGACACGACCCAATTCAAAAGTCTGAGCCAAAGCTGCCGGAATATTGGCAATAATACCAACGGTAATGATAAGCGACGAACCGTTTCCCACACCTCTTGAAGTGATTTGTTCACCCAACCATACGATAAACATTGTACCGCCGACCAAAGACACAATGGTAGTAAACTTAAACAACCCGCCCGGCAACAAAACCGCCGACATACCGCTGGCATTGCTCATGCTTTCCAAGCCGACCGCGATACCATAACCTTGGATAATTGTAATTAACACGGTCAAATAGCGGGTATACTGCGTAATTTTGCGATGACCTGCCTCGCCTTCTTTTTTCAAGGCCTGCAGAGAGGGGATAATTGATTGCCCCAACTGTACGATAATCGAAGCCGAGATATAAGGCATAATGTTAAGAGCAAAAATTGTCATACGTTCCAAAGCACCGCCGGCAAACATATTAAACATCCCGAGCAAACCTCCGGAATTACGACTAAACAATTCAGCCACCACGGAAGAATCAATTCCCGGCAGCGGCACAAAAGTACCAATTCTAAATACGATAAGAGCCAAGACGGTAAACCACAATCTTTTTTTCAACTCATCAGCTTTGCTAAATGCTGACATATCCATATTTGCGGCCATTTTTTCTGCTAATGAAACCATTTTAACAATCCTTACTTTTTAAACACAAAAACCTCGGACTCAAACACAGAGTCCTTTTAAGCTAAGATATTAATACACTAAAAAATTTTTAATGCAACTACTTTATAAAATTACCACAGCACCGCAAAAAAGCGGCTCATAAAAATGAACCGCTTTTTTATGCAAGGCGACAATCAAATACTATTTACCTTTACTGTGTTTTCTGCGAGCCGTTTCAACCAGCAATCTTGAATTAAATGTTGTTTTTGCCTCTTTCGGTTTAGCCAACATTTTATCAAACACGCCCTCATTACGCATTTTTTGGTACAGACCTCTAAAGTTATCCGGAGTATTTTCCACACCTCCTTCTTCCAGAGCGGCACCGACCAATCTTTTACGATTAACCGCCGTATTAGGCACATACTGTTTTAAAGCTTTTGCTCTGTCCATTTTTTCGGCCCGTGACAGTTCTTCAAAAAACTTCTCTTGCAATGCCTTATTTTCTTTCCATTCCTCCGGCTCGGTTTTTCCCTGCTTACTCATCTGCTCAAATACCGCACCGGCAAGCATTCTGCCGTACAAACTGTGGCGTCCCACTTTTTCGGCCAATCTCTGCGGCATCTCGGGGCAGATTTTCCAAGCCTTGCAACAATCAAACAAAGTTCGCTCGCTGGGCAATCTTTCGCTGTATGTATTCAAACTTCCACTTTGCATAGCTTTTATCATCACCGGATACATCCAGTCTTGCATAACTTCGGTCTTAGCCACCTTTGCTATTTGGGCAATCGAATATTCATTGTACGATGAACCATACTTAAACGGTCTACCAAAACAAACTCAAATCCGGCTTTAAGGTAACCGAAACCGAAAATATGTTTCTGGTTCTGTGGAACGACCCGCAAATTGCCGGACTAAATGTTGCCCACTGCAACAAGTTTGACAGAGCCGAGCTGGAGTTTCTGCAAAGACACTTCAAAGGTATTAAAATCAATGTTACCTGCGACAATCCATGTTGCATTTCTTCGCCGAACCTAACCTTTAGCGGCGAAACGATATCTATGATTTTAGAAACCAATCAGCCCTTGCAAGCAAAAAACAACTTTGACATCAAACTTATGCAAAACAAACCAGATATTGATTGTTTTTGCCAGGTGGTAGGTGACGCATTTCAAATGCAACCCGATGTCAAAAGATTGGCTGAATCCCTCTATGTTGACGAACTTACACCAAAGTGCCGTAAGTATATCGGATACATTGACGGAAACCCTGCCGGAGCTATTGAACTCTCGCAAGGCAGTGCTGCTAATTTGATTGCATGGGTCGGTGTTACCCCTAAGTTCCAAAATCTTGGTCTATCACGAGCACTTGTTGCTCATGTCATAAACCAAGAAATTAGTACAGGCCGCACAAAATTCGTTTTAAGTGCCGGAGCAATAAGCCAAAAAGTTTATGCCAAGTTTGGCTTTAAAACCCTGGCTCAACGCTACAATTATGAACTAGCTTTATAAAAATATCCCCTCCTTGTCAAAACCGACAATGAGGGGATATTTTTATACTGTCTATAGATACTCTCTTTTTACTCCACTCCTACATCAATCATCATTTTATGCAACAAAAAAGCGGCTCATTTTCATGAACCGCTTTTATATTTGCTTCAAGCCAAAGTCTTAGGCTACGACATTAACTTTACCGCCAGCCTTTTCAACTGCAGCAACAGCTGATTTCGAAGCCGAGTTAACGCTAACATTAACCTTAGAAGTGATAGCACCTCTGGCCAATAAACGTACACCGTCCAACTTTTTGCTGATAATACCGGCGTTAAGTAATGCCTCAACATTAATATCTTCGGCATTCAATTTTCCGGCATCAACAGCCTTTTGAATGGTATCCAAATTAACCACTGCAAACTCTTTGGCAAAGTGATTTTTAAAACCGCGTTTCGGAAGTCTGCGGTAAATAGGCATTTGACCGCCTTCAAAACCATTAACGGCAACACCCGAACGAGACTTCTGACCTTTTTGGCCGCGACCTGCGGTTTTACCGGAACCACTACCGATACCGCGGGCTACGCGTTTGCGAGGCTTTCTGGCACCTTCGTTATCTCTAATTTCATTTAGTTTCATTGTTTTAATCCTAATCAAATAATGAACTATCCCACAAAAGTTTGATAAGGAGATGTGCTACGACGGATTTTTTGAACGCAGTGTACCAATAGCTACACAAGTGAAAAAAATCCTAGTATGACACCTCCTTTGCAAACTTTTATTATTCTTCAACCTTAACCAAGTGCTGAACTTTTCTAATCATTCCGCGAACTGACGGAGTATCTTCAAGCTCAGAAACTTTGTGCATCTTGTTCAAGCCAAGACCAATCAAAGTAGCTCTTTGATCTTTAGGTTTACCGATCGGGCTTGCAATTTGCGTAACTTTAATAGTTTTCTTAGCCATTGATTAAGCCTCCTCTGCTACCGATTTAGCACCGGTGTTTTCACGACGAGAAACAATATCACCGACTTTTTTACCGCGCTTAGCAGCAACCATTCTCGGCGAATTAATTGATTCCAGAGCGTTGAATGTAGCTTTAATCATATTGTAGGGGTTATTAGAACCTACAGATTTAGCAACTACATCTTGTACGCCCAAAACTTCAAATACCGCACGCATCGGACCGCCGGCGATAACACCGGTACCGGCAGGAGCAGTTCTTAAATATACTTTACCTGCACCGAAACGACCCGCTACATCGTGGTGTAAAGTTCTGCCCTCACGAAGCGGAATACGAATCATGTTTCTCTTAGCTTCGTTTGTAGCTTTGGTAATAGCTTCCGGAACTTCGGCAGCTTTACCCGAACCGTAGCCTACACGACCTTTTTGATCACCGACAACGACAACCGCAGCAAAAGACATTGTGCGACCGCCTTTAACGGTTTTGGCAACACGGTTCACATGAACCAGTTTTTCAACCAATTCTTCTTTTTTCTCAGTCTTATTATTACGACGTTGTTCTACAGCTTGTTGTGCCATTTTTACTCTCCCTTAGAATTTCAAACCAGCACTGCGTGCTGCATCAGCCAAAGCCTTTACGCGACCATGATAGATATAACCGCCGCGATCAAAGACCACTTCACTTACGCCCGACTTAACAGCTCTTTCGGCAACCAACTTACCAACAAAGCTAGCAGCTTCAATATTGGCAGTTTTTTTCAAGCTATCTCTAACTTCTTTATCCAAAGTAGAGGCCGAAGCAACCGTCACACCTTTAGTGTCATCGATAATCTGAGCATACATATGTTTACCGCTGCGGAAAACCGACAATCTCATTTTTCCGTTAGCAGCTTTTTTCAGAGCAGACCGAACGCGGCCTTTTCTCTTTTCAAACAATTCTTTTGGTGTACTCATATTTATTTATCCTTATTTCTTCTTGCCTTCTTTACGACGGATATATTCGCCTGCATATTTAATACCTTTACCTTTGTAAGGTTCGGGTCTTCTCCACTCGCGAATTTCCGAAGCAGTCTGACCGACAAGTTGTTTATCTGCACCAAAGATACTGATTTGTGTCGGCGAAGCACAGGTAATTTTCAAACCTTTGGGAGTTTCGATTTTAACATCGTGAGAATAACCCAAAGACAATACCAAATTATTACCTTCAACGCGGGCTTTATAACCAACGCCAACCAGTTCCAATTCTTTAGTAAAGCCATCATGAACACCTTTAACCAAAGTGTTGATGTTGGCTCTTGTGGTACCCCACAAAGCACGAGCCTGTTTAGTCTCGGCTTTAGGAGAAACTACGACTTTATTACCGTCCAAAACTACCGAAACATGATCGGCATCATAGTGGCAAGACAACTCACCGTTCTTACCTTTAACCGAAACATTACCGGTCTCAACGGTAACAGTAACGCCATCGGGAACAATAACCGGATATTTTCCAACTCTAGACATATCGTTATCCTCCCCTTAAAATACCTGGCACAAAATTTCGCCGCCGACATTGGCTTTACGAGCTTCGTTATCGCTCATAACACCTTGCGGAGTTGAAATAATGGAAATACCCAATCCGTTATAAACTCTGGGCAAATCTTTAACCGAAGAATAAACTCTTCTGCCCGGAGTAGAAACACGGAAGATTTCCGTAATAACCGAAGCACCTTCGTGATACTTCAATTTGATGTGAAGTTCATCAACGCCGGGACGAACATTGGATTTTTCATAACCCAAGATGTATCCCTCTTTTTTCAAAACTTCCAACACATTTTCACGCAAGCGAGAAGCAGGTGATACGACTTCACTCTTCTTTGCTCTTTGTGCGTTTCTAATGCGTGTGAGCATATCGCCCAAAGGATCTGTCATTGACATATTCGAATCTCCCTACCAGCTTGATTTAACCAAACCCGGAATTTCACCAAAGCTTGCCATATCGCGTAATTCAACACGAGACAAGCCGAACTTCCGATAAACACCACGAGAACGACCGGTCAATCTGCAACGATTTCTGTATCTGTTTTTTGCAGAGTTACGGGGCATCTCGGCCAACTTCAAAGTAGCTTGGAATCTCTCTTCCGGAGAGACGGTTTTATCCATAACTATCTTTTTGAGCTTATTACGACGGGAAGCATATTTCTCCGCCATTTTAGCTCTTTTCAAGTTTCTGTAAACTGAACTTGTTTTTGCCATGTGATCTCTCCACTATTTCTTATAAGGCAGGTTAAATCCGGTCAAAAGAGCTTTAGCTTCTTCATCGGTTTTGGCAGAAGTGCAGATGCAGATATCCATACCTCTGATATTTTCAACTTTATCATAGTTGATTTCCGGGAAGATTATTTGCTCTTTAATACCGAAAGCGAAGTTGCCTCTGCCGTCGAAATTTTTACCGGAAATACCGTGAAAATCTCTTACACGCGGCAAAGCCATATTTACCAATCTTTCCAAGAATTCATACATTCTGGTAGAACGCAAAGTAACTTTGCATCCGATCGGCATACCTTCTCTTACCTTAAAGGTAGCGATTGATTTACGCGCTGTGGTAACAACCGGCTTTTGACCGGCGATCAAAGCGAGTTCCTCAACGGCATTGTTCAGTTTTTTCTTATCGGTAACGGCATCACCGACACCGATATTCAAAACAATCTTTGTCAATTTCGGAATCTCATGTGGGTTGGTGTAACCGAATTTTTCCACAAGAGATTTTTTTATGACTTGATTGTATAAATCTTCAAAATTTGCCATAAATTTTTCTCCCATTAATCGATTACTTCACCGGTTTTACGAGCAACGCGCACTTTTTTACCGTTAACTTCTTTGTATCCGATTTTAGTTGCTTTACCATCTTTAGCAAAGGCTACATTAGATACATTAACGGGTGCTTCTTTGGTAACAATACCGCCGGGGTTGGTCTGGCTCGGCTTGGTGTGTCTTTTCACCAAGTTAACACCTTGAACAACCACTTTGTTCTCTTTCGGCATTGCTTTCAAAACTTCACCAGTTTTGCCCTTGTCATTACCTGACAAAACGACAACTTGGTCGCCCTTTTTAATTTTTAACTTAGGCATTATAATACCTCCGGTGCTAATGAAATAATTTTCATAAATTTCTTGTTTCTGAGTTCTCTGGTAACAGGGCCAAAGATACGAGTACCGATCGGCTCACCGTCTTTGTTAATGAGAACTGCAGCGTTTTTGTCAAAGCGGATCACAGATCCGTCTTTGCGTCTGATGTCAGAAGCCGTACGAACGATAACAGCTTTATGAACATCACCCTTCTTCACACGACCCTTTGGAATAGCGTCTTTAATCGACACTACAATAACATCGCCAACAGAGGCGTGCATTCTCTTGGAACCGCCAAGAACTTTAATGCACTGCACCTGACGAGCACCAGAGTTGTCGGCGACATCGAGGTTGGTTTGCATCTGTATCATTTTCTAATTCCTTTTCTCTTAGGCGTTATCAACGATTACAGTCCAAGTCTTTGTCTTTGACTTCGGAGCGCATTCTTCAATGCGAACGGTATCACCGACTTTGAACTGATTATTTTCATCATGAGCGGCATATTTTTTGCTTTTCTTGATGAACTTTTTGTAAACAGGGTGCATAATCTGACGCTCTACACTGACCACGACAGTTTTGTCCTGTTTATCACTCACAACAACACCTTGAAGAATTCTTTTAGGCATAATATTTCTCCTTTAATTAATTCTTCTTGCGCTCAGTGATGAGCGTGTTGATTTTGGCTACTTCTTTACGGACTTTTGCCAGCTGAGCTGTGTTTTGCAACTGTCCGGTAGACTGTTGAACTCTCAAGTTAAACTGTTCTTTTTTGCATTCGAGCAATTTAGCTTCCAATTCATCCAGGCTCATAGCACGAAGATCTTTAGTTTTAACCATTATTCTGCTCCCAGTTCTGAATTAAGTTTTTTCACAAACTTGGTTTTGATGGGCAATTTTGCGGCACCGAGGGCCAAAGCCTGACGAGCAGTAGCTTCATCAATGCCTCCGCACTCAAACAAAATACGACCCGGTTTCACTCTGGCAACCCAGAACTCAACAGAACCTTTACCTTTACCCATACGAACCTCGGCCGGCTTATCCGACACCGGAACATCAGGGAAAATTCTGATCCACAACTGACCAAGTCTTTTCATTTCACGAGTAATCGCACGACGAGCAGCCTCAATCTGACGAGCGGTAATGCGATCAGGTGTCAAAGCCTTTAAGCCGTATGAACCAAAACTCAATTCTGCACCGCCTTTAGCCATGCCGTGAATACGGCCTTTGTGCTGCTTGCGGAATTTTAATCTTTTCGGACTTAACATTTCTATTCACCTATTATTTCTGTTCAGCCAACTTTTTGTCCTGAGCCATCGGATCGTGAGCCATGATTTCGCCTTTATAGATCCAAACTTTAACGCCGCAGGCACCATAAGTTGTATGAGCGGTTGAGGTTGCATAATCAATGTCAGCACGCAAAGTGTGCAAAGGAACTCTGCCTTCACGGTAGTGTTCGGTTCTGGCAATTTCGGCACCGCCCAAACGACCGGAGCAAGCAACCTTAATGCCTTCGGCACCCAAACGCAAAGCTGACTGCATAACGCGTTTCATTGCACGACGGAAAGCCACGCGGCGTTCCAACTGCTGAGCAACGGAATCTGCGACTAATTGTGCATCCAACTCAGGTTTTCTAACTTCTACGATGTTTAATTGGACTTCTGAATCGGTCATTTTTTGAATTTCTTTTCTCAAGCCTTCAATATCCTGACCTTTTTTGCCAATTATAACACCTGGTCTTGCAGAATGAATTGTAACTCTGGCTTTTTTGGCAGGACGTTCAATAACGATCTTGCTGATACCGGCCTGAGCCAATTTTTCTTTCAAGAATTCTTTAATTTTAACATCTTCGTGAAGGTAATCTGCATATTTGTCATCAGCATACCAACGAGAGTCCCAAGTACGGTTAACTCCAAGACGAAGACTGGTAGGATTTACTTTTTGTCCCATTAGATTACTCCCCACGCTCTGCAACAATTACAGTCATGTTAGAGAAGGGTTTCAAAACTCTTGCTCCTCTGCCGCGACCGCGAGCGTGCATACGTTTCATAACTAAACCCTTACCGACATAAGCTTCTTTAACAAAGAGTTTGTCGATATTGAGTTGGTGATTATTCTCGGCATTGGCGATTGCGGATTGCAATACGGCCAAAGCTGTTTTAGCGATTCTTTTCTTCGAAAAGCTGAGTTCGGCAACAGCCTTAGATGCACTCAAGCCACGAATTGACTGAGCCACCAAATTCAACTTACGCGGAGAGGTACGAATAGAATGGCAAACGGCCATAGCCTCGTTAGCCTCTACTCTTCTTGTACTTTTAGCTTTACTCATTATTAACCTCTCTTAGCTTTTTTGTCTGCAGCGTGACCGTAGAAAGTACGGGTCGGAGCAAACTCACCGAATTTGTGACCAATCATATCCTCGGTAACCAACACCGGGATGAACTTGTGACCATTATGTACACCGAATGTCAAACCGACAAATTGCGGCAACATTGTTGAACGGCGAGACCAAATTTTAATCACTTCGTTACGTTTAGAAGCTTTCACAGCCTCAGCTTTTTTCAGAAGATAGCCATCAACGAACGGCCCTTTCCATACGGAACGTGTCATTAGCGTTTCTCCTTATTTCTTTTTGTTTTCATGACGGCTTCTCAAAATGAATTTATCCGTCTTTTTGTTAGTACGAGTTTTAGCACCCTTAGTAGGTTTACCCCAAGGAGTAACCGGATGGCGACCGCCGGAAGTACGACCTTCACCACCACCATGCGGGTGATCAACCGGGTTCATAGCAACACCACGAGAAACCGGACGGTTACCCAACCAACGGTTACGACCGGCTTTACCGAGTGATTTATTTTGGTTATCGGGGTTCGAAACAGCACCGACAGTAGCCAAGCACTCTTCACGAACGGCTCTTAACTCACCGGAACTCAACTTTAATTGAGCATAACCGGCATCTTTACCGACCAACTGAGCATAGCATCCGGCAGAACGAACAAGCTGTCCACCTTTTCCGGCTCTAAGCTCAACATTGTGAACGATAGTACCGACCGGCATATTTTTCAAAGGCATAGCGTTGCCCGGTTTGATATCGGCTTTTTCCGAAGAAACAACCTTATCACCGGCTTTCAATCTTTGCGGAGCCAAGATATAAGCCTTTTCGCCGTCATTATAGCTGATTAAAGCAATAAATGCCGAACGATTCGGATCATATTCGATTCTCTCAACAATAGCCTCTGAATCAAATTTTCTGCGTTTGAAGTCAATTACGCGTAATTTGCGTTTATGACCGCCACCAATTCTACGACTGGTAACATGACCGAAATTGTCACGGCCGCCGGTTTTGGTTAAGCCGACAGTCAAAGATTTTTCGGGTTTACCTTTATACAACTCGCCTCTGTCAACGATAACGAGCTGACGAAGTCCAGGAGATGTGGGCTTATAATTTTTCAATGCCATTTCTTATATTCCTGTAGTAACATCAATGTTTTGACCTTCGGCAAGAGTAACCACCGCTTTTTTATAGTCAGAACGAGTTCCGACATGACCGCGGAAGAATTTTTCCTTACCGTTTGTACGAATAGTATTCACTTTGTTTACTTTGACATTAAAGATTGCTTCGACAGCAGCCTTAACTTCGTCTTTATTTGCAGACAAAGGAACGATGAATGTAACTTTTCCGTTTTCCGAAGAGAGCATAGACTTTTCGGTAATAACCGGACGTACCAAAGTATCATACATTTTGGCAGTTACATTGTTTGTTTTTTTAGACTTACTCATTTCAATCTTTCTCCCAAGCAAACAACTGCATCTTTAGTCAAGACCAATTTTTCTTTTCTCAAGATGTCATATACGTTAGCACCGATAGTCGGCAAAACATCAACACCGATGAGGTTACGCGAAGCCAGTGCGAAGTTTGTATCAACTTCTTTACCGTCGATGAACAAGCTATTTGTCAAACCGCAAGCTGCCAATTTGTTTTTCAAATCTTTAGTCTTGGGCTCAGCCAATTTAGCTTCGTCAATAATAACCAAATTACCGTCTTTTGCTTTAGCAGACAAAGCGGTTTTAAGACCGAGCTGTCTGAACTTTTTGGTCAAATCGTGTGAGTGATCACGAACAACCGGACCAAACACTACACCACCCTTACGGAATTGAGTGCCCTTGCGAGAACCCTGACGAGCACGACCGCCGCCTTTTTGCTTAAACGGTTTAGCCGGGGTCAAAGCAACTTCCGAACGGCCTTTGGTTTTATGAGTACCGGCTTGCAATCTGGCCAACTGCCAAACCACAACGCGGTGCAAAATATCGGCACAAACTTCCAAACCGAAAATCGATTCATCGAGTTCGATGGAACCAACTACCTTATTTTCTAAATTTAAGATGTCCTGTTTCATTATCTTCATCCTTATAATCTTTATGCATTATCAGCCGGAGTTTCGGCCTCGGCTTTAACTGCAACAGGTTCATCAACTTTAATCAAACCGGCAGGCATCGGCAACTTAACTGAAGAAGATTTCTTAACGGCATCGGTAATGTAAACCCAAGAATTTTCACTTCCCGGAACACCACCTTTAACCATAATCAATCCCTTATCAGCGTTAACGGCAACGACTTTGAGGTTTTGAACGGTAACGCGTTCGTCACCCATATGTCCGGCCATTTTTTTGCCTTTGAATACTTTACCGGGATCTTGTCTTTGTCCTGTAGAACCATGAGAACGGTGAGAAATAGATACACCGTGAGAAGCTTCCAAACCGGCAAAGTTGTGACGTTTCATAACACCGGCAAAACCTTTACCGATAGATGTTCCGCAAACATCAACATAGCAACCGGGAACAAAATGTTCTACAGATAATTTATCGCCGACCGAAAGCAAGCAATCGTCAGAAACTCTAAATTCTGCCAATTTGCTTTTCGGCTCAACATTAGCCTTTGCAAAATATCCCTTCAAAGGTTTAGACAAGTTCTTTGCTTTTACATTGCCGCAACCCAGTTGAACAGCGGTATAACCGTCTTTATCCTGAGTTTTAACTGCAACAACTTCCAAGCCGTCAACCTGCAAAACCGTAACCGGTACATGAGTACCGTCGAGTTCGAAAATGCGGGACATTCCAAGTTTTTTTGCAATCAGACCTGTACGCATTATTAGTTTTTCCTTTTCTTAATAGGTTGACCTACCGAATTGATAAGCCAACATTAAATTATAACTTAATTTCAACATTAACACCGGCAGCCAAATCAAGCTTCATCAAAGCATCAACTGTTTGCGGTGTCGGATCTACGATATCCAGAAGTCTCTTGTGAGTACGGATTTCAAACTGTTCGCGTGATTTTTTATCAACGTGCGGAGAGCTGTTAACCGTAAACTTTTCGATTCTGGTCGGCAGAGGGATCGGACCTCTGACATTAGCACCTGTTCTTTTGGCGGTATGCACGATTTCTTTGGTAGAAAGGTCGAGCAAACGATGATCAAAAGCTTTCAGGCGAATTCTTATATTTTGAGCATCCATTTTAAATACTTTTCCTTATAACTAGACGGCGAACCTCAACCGATTTAGAAGTTTGCCATCTAAAAGTTAAACCTTATACAGAGCCTTATGATTTCATATTTCTTGCCGATTTTCTCAAACCGCCACACCAAGCAAATGCTTGGAAAACCTAAGGTTGCGTTATGTTTTATATCCCAAAAGTCAAAGGCACAATACGCCCTTTCCCTTTTGACACAGCGGCTTTGTACCATATCTCAAACTAAATTGCAAGCAAAAAAAATGAAAAAAAGTAAAAAAAATTTGTTTTATTGACTTTAGCAAACCAAGACTCAGACTCTGTTTGAGTCCGGTCAAACTTTTTGTCCAATCCGAGTCAACTTTGTTTTTAAATCGAATAAAAAAGAGAGCCAAAGGCTCTCTTTTTTATAGTTCCGGCAATGAGGCTTGTGTTCGTTTTTCGGGTGACACCGGAGCATCGCCGTCTTTGTTGATTGGCTTACCGGCAAGCAAGTCTTTGATTTCATCACCGCTTAAAGTTTCATATTCAATCAAGGCTTGTGCCAATTTTTCCCAATCGTCACGATGCTCCTGCAACAGCTTGGTGGCTCCTTCGTAAGCATTGGTAATCAAAGCCTTGATTTCGGCATCAACCAACTTGGCGGTCTCTTCGCTCATATTACGACTTTGAGTTACCGATTTTCCTAAAAATACCTCCCCGGTGTTTTCGGCATAAAGAACCGGCCCCAACTTATCGCTCATACCCCATTCCGTAACCATGGAACGAGCCAGATTGGTAGCTCCGGCAATATCCGAAGACGCACCGGAGGTAACCTTTGCCTTACCGAACTTCATTTCTTCCGCCACTCTGCCGCCCATCATGATAATCAAACGCGACAACATTTTGGTTTTGGAATAAGAATACTGATCTTTTTCCGGCAACTGTTGCACCATACCCAAAGCTCGGCCTCGGGGAATGATAGTTGCCTTATGTATCGGGTCGGTCTCCTCCACAAACAATGAGCAAATCGCGTGACCGGCTTCATGGTAAGCGGTTAGCTTTTTCTCATTTTCATCCATTGCCATTGATTTGCGTTCTGCACCCATCAAAACCTTATCTTTGGCTTCATCAAAATCTTTTGATGTAACCTTGGTTTTATTTTTACGAGCCGCCAACAATGCCGCCTCATTTACCAAATTGGCCAAATCGGCACCCGAAAATCCCGGAGTTCCTCTGGCAATTACCGAAAGCTTAACATCTTTGGCCAAAGGCACTTTTTTGACATGAACTTTTAAGATTTCTTCACGACCTTTTTTATCGGGATTAGTAACCGTAACCTGACGGTCAAAACGGCCCGGACGCAGCAAAGCCGGATCCAAAACATCGGGACGGTTAGTCGCGGCAATAACAATGACATTTTCTTTATCTTCAAAACCGTCCATCTCGACCAAAAGTTGGTTTAAGGTCTGTTCGCGTTCATCATTACCGCCGCCGAGCCCGGCACCGCGATGACGTCCCACGGCGTCAATCTCATCTATAAACAATAAGCACGGGGCATTTTTTTTGGCCTGCACAAACATATCACGAACGCGAGAAGCACCGACACCGACAAACATCTCCACAAAATCAGAACCTGATATTGAAAAGAACGGCACATCAGCCTCGCCGGCCACAGCTTTTGCCAACAAAGTTTTACCTGTTCCCGGAGGTCCCACCATCAAAACACCTCTGGGAATTTTACCACCCAAACGTTGAAATTTTGCCGGATCTTTCAAAAAGTCAATAACTTCTTCCAACTCTTGCTTAGCCTCATCAGCCCCGGCCACATCGGCAAAAGTAACTTTTTTGGTATTTTCGATTAATCTGGCACGCGATTTTCCAAAGCTCATAGCTTTATTATTACCGGAATTCGCCTGTCGCATAAAGAATATCCACACTCCGATTAACAAAAGCATCGGAAACCACGAGATAAATATTCCCCACAAATTACTACCGGTATTATCTTCGGGTTGAGCCGTCACTTTAATATTATTTTTGCGTAAAGTTTCGACCATGCTTGGATCATAAGGAGCATAGGTATAAAATTTCTTTCCGCTTGTCTCCGTACCTGAAATATTAGCACCGCTGATGACCACCTCACTCAACTGTTTATTTTCGGCCTTATCCATAAACTCCGAAAAAGCCAACTGCTCCCCGCCGCTTGAAGCAGGCGCGCCGCTCCAAATATTAGCCAACAAAGACAAAGCCACAAAAATACCGAGCCAAATAAAGAAATTTTTTCCCATATTCATAGCATAATCCTTAAAAATAACAGACAACTCTTTATATATAGTTTTTTTATTTATAAAACACAAGAGTAACTTTATTTTTTGCCAAAGCAAAAAAAATACCGTCTCAAAGTGAGACGGTATTTTATCAACTTTCAAGCAACAAAACTATTTTGCTTCATTGATTGCGTCTTGAATAACCGAGGCATCCAAAGTTTGCAAAATCTTGTTGTTAAATACCAAAGTCGGAACACCGGTAATTTGGATTTTTCCGGCCAAGTCAGAAACCGAATTCAGAGTATTTTGAACTTTATCTGATTTCATGTCGGCTTTATATTTATCCATATCCAAGCCCATTGTCTCGGCGATTCCATCGATTTTTGCTTCGGTCAAGCCGCCTTCGGTCTCAAATACTGCGGAATAGAACTCGGCAAACTTGCCCTGCTCACCGGCGGCCAAAGCAGCCTCGGCAGCATATTTAGAAACCGGAGACAAGAAAGTCATCGGCTTAGCGACGATTTTAACATCGGGGTTATTAGCGGCAATTTCTTTCAAAGCCGGATAAACTCTGTGGCAGAAACCGCAAGAGAAGTCAAAGAATTCGACCAAGACCATTTCGCCTTCAGGGTTGGCAATAATACCATCACCTTCGCGATTGTTCAATTCATCGACACTGGCCTTGAGGTTTTCTTCTACTTGCTTCAAAGCAGCTTCTCTTTGATTATTTTCATAAGCCTGCATGGCATTGATAATCATTTCCGGCTTAGCCATCAAGGCCTCTTCGACATTGGCTTCACCTTTAGAAGTGCAGCAAACGGTGCACATAACCAATGCCACCAAAGCGACGACCAAAGCGGCCAAAGATACATAAACAGCATTAATTTTATTCATTGTACAATCCTTATAAATATATTTATAAAATCAAAACAATCGTATTCTAATCAATGATAATTTTATTTACAAGCTAAAAATAAAATTTATTGATAATATAAAAAATATTAGTCATATAATATGTATAATCATAAACAAAAATAAAAGGGATAACATAAAATGTTTCAGCTTCATATCTCATTATTTTCCAAAACCAAAGCCTTGGAACGCGATATTGATGACTTTCACGACAAGCTGATTGATGCGTCCTTAACTTTCAGCAGTGCCATTAAGATATACTTAAAAGAAGGCCGCAGTGAAAATTTCAAAAAAACATCATCACAAATAAAAAAGATTGAGCATTCGGCAGATGCCTTAAGACGCAATATCGAAAACCAACTCTACACCAACAACTTAATTCCCGATTTGCGTGCCGATGTTTTGCAATTAAGCGAAAGTTTTGACCGAGTAATCAACAAATTTGCCGAAGCAACTTATTCTTTCTATGCTGAGAAGCCGACGATTCCGGAGGAATATCATTCCGGCATCAAAGAGTTGAGCAAACTAAGCTCCGACTGTGCCGAAAACATGGCCAAAGCTTCGCGTTCATTTTTCCGCGACATGAGCTCAGTCAGGGACTACTCACAAAAAGTCTATTTTATAGAGCATGAATCCGATGTTTGTTCAAGACAACTTTTAGAGCAAGTTTTTGATTCGGAATTAGATTTAGCCTCTAAGTTACAGTTAAAGGCTCTGATTAATGAAATTGCCGATATTGCCGATATTGCCGAAGACTTTATTGACGAACTACTTATATTTACGATTAAGCGGAGCCTTTAATGGACATTTCTTTTTTGTTTTATCTAAGTTCGGGTTTATTTTTAGGTTGGTCGTTAGGGGCCAGTGATGCAGCCAATATTTTCGGCACGGCGGTAGGTACCAAAATGGTAAAATTCCGCACGGCCGCAATTATATCCTCCATATTTATTATAATAGGAGCGGTATATGCCGGATCTGGAGCTTCACAAACTTTAGGCACACTTGGTTCGATTAATACCTTGGCCGGAGCATTTATGGCTGCTTTAGCCGCCGCACTTACAATCTACTGGACGGTAAAAATATCGCTCCCTGTATCGACCTCTCAAGCCATCGTAGGAGCCATAATCGGTTGGAATATGTTTGCCGGAAAGCCGACTGACATCAGCGTATTAAGCAAAATTGTCGGCACTTGGGTATTTTGCCCGATTCTTTCGGCGATAATTGCCATTTTGATTTATTGTTTGATTCGCTTTTTAATCAACCGCAGTCACACTTCCTTAATCAGACTTGATTGCTACACTCGCATTGGGCTGATATTAGCCGGAGCTTTCGGAGCTTATGCTTTAGGAGCCAACAATATTGCCAATGTCATGGGGGTTTTTGTAGCCTCCAGTCCGCTTCACTCGGTTGATTTCGGTTCAATGTTCACCCTAAGTGCCACCCAAGTCTTGTTTCTTATCGGCGGCATTTCAATCAGCGTCGGGGTTATGACCTACTCCAAAAAACTCATGACCACGGTCGGCAACGGTATTGTCCAAATGTCTCCGGTAATGGCTTGGGTCGCTGTTGTCTCACAATCGGTTGTACTATACCTTTTTGCCTCGCAAAACCTGCAAAACTTTTTAATCAGCCACGGCTTACCGAGCTTTCCGCTGGTACCGGTCTCAAGTTCTCAGGCCATTATCGGGGCGGTTATCGGCATCGGGCTGATGAAAGGCCGCCCTTTGAACTGGCATTTAATTGCTCACACCGCTATCGGTTGGATATTTACCCCGATATTTGCCGCTCTAATTTGCTACATTTCATTATTCTTCCTGCAAAATGTTTTTTACTTGGAAGTATACAAATGAGAATAGATATTTTAGCCATCGGCAAATGCAAAAAGAACTCTCCCGAAGCCCAGCTTATTGCGGAATACATCAAACGCAGCCATTGGCAGATAAACATCAAAGAAAAAGACAATTCCACCCAAGCCGATGAAGCCGAATTTTTGCAACAAAACATTCCGCACAATGCCAAAGTAATTGTTTTAGACGAACGCGGCGTCAATATCAAATCCACCGAGCTTGCCGCCAAAATTGCTGACTGGCAGCTTAACGGTACTTCGGATATTTGTTTTTTAATCGGCGGAGCTGATGGCCATTTACAATCGACCCGTGACAAAGCCGATTTAATCTTATCTTTCGGCAAATTAACTCTGCCGCATATGCTAATGCGTGCGGTATTAACCGAGCAAATTTATCGCATTCAAACCATTATTGATGGTCACCCGTATCATCGCGAATAGTTTTTATTTGACTCTTAAATGTTTTTCGTCTATCTTCGTCTATAGAAACAAATTAATTTATTTTATTATGAACAAACTGAAAAAAATAGCAGATCTCTTTCGCCGCGAAAGAGCTGCACAGGAAGAAAAGAAGAATATCTTTTGTCAGAGGTCTTTGGCCGAAGGTTTTGAAATCAAGACCGAAAAGCCAATACTTTCGGTGGGGCAATTTCTAGAGGAGATAAACCCAATCCTCGCCAAGGAAGATATCAAGCCCTTGTTGGCAAGAGATATCAAGATGATGCACCTGTTCACTTCCGACGGAAGGCTCAAGCAATCTTGCTTCACAGCAAGAATTGCCGATGGCATAATTTATGTCGGTGTCAATGAGAAAACAATCTCATTAACCTGCGAACGGCAAAGGTTCTTGCCGATAGACTATTTTAGAGTCTATCTTGATAAAAACCACTTTGCCTTATGTTACATAGACGGCAAAGGCAATGTCGTAGCTGCTTCGATGTTCTACGAACACCAAGACAGCAGAGGTGACTACCAAACCTCCGCAGTCTCGGATTTCCCCAAAAACACTCCTTTTCGGGAAATAAAATAACCAAAAACAGAACACCGTCTGATTTTATATCAGACGGTGTTCTGTTTTTTAAACTAACATTAGTTTCTTTTAGCGGCCGACCACATTTTTTCCAAAGAATAAAACTCTCTCACTTCGGGACGGAAAATATGGACAATAACTTCATAGGCATCAATCAACACCCAATCAGCCTTTTCCTCACCTTCGGCCACCGACTGAAATCCGTTTTCTTTTAATTTCAACTGCAAATTTTCGGCCAATGATGCCACATGACGATTCGAATTTCCGCTCGCCACTACCATATAAGCAGCAATCGAGGATTTTCCCTCTAAATCAATTACCGTAATATCTTCGGCTTTACCATCATCAAGCGAATTTTTCACAATATCCAAAATTTGCTCGGCCTCATCAATATTTTCTTGTTTTTTTAATTTTCTCATTACCACGACTATCAAAACTCCGTTAAACTATATTGGTGACCAGGGTTTATTCTCTTCTTTAACTTCCACTGGCTTTTCTTCAACTTCTTCTTTTCTTGCTCTATCACGCATTATGAACTTATTTACTGCCAACAAGCAATCAAAAATTCCTTTTTTTGCCACCGCCGAGATTGCAAACACTTTTTTCCCGACCACTTTTTCCAAAGCTGCAATTTTTTCTTGAACTTCCTCATCACTCAAGGCATCGCATTTATTAAGGGCGACCACCTCGGGCTTTGCCGCCAGCTTATCATCATAAAGCTCCAGCTCTTTTCTGATGTCTTTATACACCTTAACTACATCCTCATTGGTAGCATCAACCAAGTGCAGCAAAGCATAACATCTCTCAATATGTTTTAAGAACCTGTCTCCGAGTCCCACCCCTTCATGGGCACCTTCAATAAGCCCCGGAATATCGGCAATTACCATTTCATAACCGTCGACCCAAGCCACACCCAGATTGGGGTGAATTGTCGTAAACGGATAATCGGCAATTTTCGGTCTGGCTTTGGTCACCACCGAGAGAAATGTTGACTTTCCGGCATTAGGCATTCCGAGCAACCCGACATCGGCAATAACCTTCAACCTGAGCCACACCCACAATTCTTGTCCCGGCCAACCCGGTTCGGCATATCGCGGAGCTTGATTGGTTGAAGTCTTAAACTGAGCGTTACCGCGTCCGCCGTCACCGCCTTTGGCCAACAAAAACTTTTGTCCCGGCTCCACCATATCAACGATTAATGTTTCTTGGTCATCGGCCAACACTTCGGTTCCGACCGGTACCTTAATAACAATATCATCGCCCTTCGGACCGGTCTTATCGGCACCCATACCATTACGACCTTTCGGAGCCTTAAAATGCTGATGATAACGGAAGTCGATTAAGGTATTAAGATTCGGCACCGCCTCAATATAGACATTGCCGCCTTTACCGCCGTCGCCGCCGTTGGGACCGCCGAATTCAATATATTTTTCACGACGAAACGAAACGCAACCGGCACCGCCGTCGCCTGATTTAACAAATATTTTTGCCTGATCAAGAAATTTCATGTTTCACCGTCTCTTATTTCTTTTGAAAATTAAAGGGGACGCTAAACACACATCCCCTTTATGATAAAACCCAATAAGGCTTTTTGTTATTCCGTAACAACCGAAACTACGGTTCTGTCGCCGGCTTTCTTAGAGAACACAACCTTACCTTCGCACAAAGCAAAGATGGTATGATCTTTACCCATACCGACATTAGCACCCGGGTGATACTGAGTACCGCGTTGACGAACGATAATGTTTCCGGGAATAACGGCTTGACCACCGGATTTTTTCAAACCCAAACGGCGTCCGATAGAGTCGCGTCCGTTGGCTGAGCTTCCGCCTGATTTCTTATGAGCCATTGTTCAAATCTCCTTATTACTTACCAGCTACATCGGTAATTTTAACCAATGTAATATTCTGTCTGTGACCATTTTTACGACGATAGTTTTGTCTTCTTTTCTTTTTGAAAACAATAACTTTGGCATCTCTGGCCTGTTTCAAGACCAAAGCTTTAACCGAAGCACCCGCCACCAAAGGAGTACCGATGGTATCGCCCAAAGCCAAAACTTCGTTAAAAACGACTTCTTTACCTTCTTCTCCGGCAATTTTCTCAATCTTAATTACATCGCCGGATGTAACGCGGTATTGTTTTCCGCCGGTTTTAATTACTGCATACATATTCTTTCACCTTTATATTTAAAAACATAAAACGTTGCCTTGCAATATACATAACTTTTTCGGGCTGTCAACAAGAATCTCTACATTTTTTATTTTTTATTAACCGCCTTTTGCTCTCTTTGCAAAGCACGATACAGTTCCGGACGCATAAATTTTCCTCTCCAAATTCCTTTTTTATAGGCACGGGCTTCATCTTCGGCTTTTTGATAATCATCCCCGTAAGATACGGCAAAACCGTCTCTGACCATTTTTTCACCGACGCTCACACCGTTTGCGTCATAGCATTTCATCAAGGTTCGTCCGTATCTGTCTTTACCGAACCTTTTGCAAGAAGTTACATTTTGCATCAATTTTTTTAATTGTTTGGTAGCCTCAAACCCGCAACGATACTTCCACCCTTGTGCATCATAGCATTTTTGCATAAATTCCGGAGCATCAATTCCCTGCAGGCGAATTCTTTCTCCGTTATATTCCAAACTGTCACCGTCGACCACCACGAATTTTGCATCGGCGCGCGACCCGAAACAACAAATACACAGCACAACAACACCAAACAAAAATCTTCGCATTTTAGGCTCCTCTTAAACATCTCTATAATTGCCCCAAAAATAGCATATATCAAGCTCTAAAATCAAAAACCGTGGAATAACCGTAAAAAACAGTTTGTATTTATATGTAGCTGTCATAATATGAAAGCAAATATAACCATGGGATATGAATATGTCATTTAAGAAACTTATATTGTTAGCAAGTATTTTTGGACTCTGCGGCTGTGAGTATTTGCGTAACCACACGGCACAAGATATTTTCAGTATGGATTTCAATTCCGAAAAAATAGAAGCAAAATCGGTTGAAGCATCAAATGCTTTGCGAGATTCGAAGCGGCAAGTAGTGGTTTGCCGTTCACACCAATGTGCTCCGGCCAATTTATCAATGTCCAAAGAATACATATACAATTCTTTACTGCAACTGTTTGATAACAACAATTACCAAAAAGTATTGGTCTGTGAGGCCGACAGTCAATCCCATATATGTCTGGAAAACAACATTACCCTGCCGTTAAGAGTTGGGGTGGTTCCCACCAACATGTATATCAACAGTATCAAAATCACGGATGTAATCTCGGGTAACCGCAACAACACCTTAAATCTTATCTTAAACTATGATGTCACCTATGGCGGGCAAACTGCCGAATGTTCTCCGGCAAAATCATTATTATTTGCCAGACAAATAAATCATGTAATTTTGGAAGATTCCGGTTATAACTGTAAGATGACCACTCTTGGCATGAGCAATGTCAAGACCGTTTTAGCCATAGATTACATTGACTTGGATTATGGTTATATCGGGGGCTTATACTCTATCGGCGTTTCCGGTCCGGCATTTGGCGGCGGTTCCGGATATATGCTAATTCGTCTGCCCAAGAATGCTTATCCGTTATCACCGGCCTTAAAAGCTCCGCAATCGTTTTCCAAAGCTGGTTCACAAACGCCGTCGTCCGGAGCCAACAAATCAGGAACAGTGGAGATATTTCCTCTGCCCAAGGCAGATGGTTCCGCAAATTAGCACCGTTAAAAAAATCGCCGTATTAAGCGGCGATTTTTTTTAATTTCTAAACTCCGTAAGAAAAATATCTTACCGTCTCATATATCACAATTCTCTCAACTCCGGAAAACATCAATGTGTTCGGTCCATAGATAATCCTCCCTTCCGGTGAGGGCAACTTTCCGTTTCTGATTTGATATTCTCTTACATCACGCAGATTCATAATAACACCGTCGGCAAATTGAACTTCCCAACCATATGTGTCGTACCCCACATTAACATGAATTGTTTTGCAATTATCATTTGCCTCAAAGGTGTTACTCTTAAAGTTTCTGCCAATTTCATACATTTCATCATTTTCACTGCCGCTAAACCACCGCAGATTGGCAACATTACCCGTTTCTATGATTTGAGGTTCCTCTGCATATTCATCTAAAGGAGGGTATAAATCGGCATCATCATTTGTATCTTCGTTATAAGAGCCAAAATCGGACTGTGCCGCAGAGGTTTCTCCGATTAGAGTATCCTCTTCTGCAAAATCAGATACTCCATTATCCTCCGGAATTTCTGCATCCTCATGAATAAGAGCTTCCGCAGAATAATCATTAAGCGGTTCATCATTGTTTATATTATCATTTTCAAACGGCGAAACCTCCGGCACTTCTTCTTCCGGCAATACATCTCCTACCGATATGTTTTCATCGGCGATTTCCGGTTCAGCCGTTCCGAAAGGTTCCGGCGTAAAATCATCGGTTATGGTATCACCGGTTGCCATCTCTTCACCAAACGGCGAAACCTCCGGCACTTTTTCTTCTTCCGGCAATACATCTCCTACCGATATGTTTTCATCGGCGATTTCCGGTTCAGCCGTTCCGAAAGGTTCCGGCGTAAAATCATCAGACACCGCATCGGCAGACACCATCTCTTCACCAAACGGCGAAACCTCCGGCACTTT
>CASEYY010000008.1 GCA_949292335.1 uncultured Pseudomonadota bacterium | reverse complement strand
GTCGGCGTGACCCGGGCAATCTACGTGTGCATAGTGACGGTTCTTGGTCTCATATTCTACGTGCGATGTAGAAATGGTGATTCCTCTGGCTCTCTCTTCCGGAGCTTTATCAATTTGATCATATGCGGTAAAGCTTGCTCCACCTTCCTCAGCCAATACTTTAGTGATGGCTGCGGTCAAAGTGGTTTTACCATGGTCTACGTGACCGATTGTTCCGATATTGCAGTGCGGCTTTGTCCGCTCAAACTTCTCTTTTGCCATTTTATTCTCCAATAAAATTTAGTTTAGTTAAACAATTAAAATAAAATATTACCAAAATTCGCCCCAAGGGAAAGGCAACTTTTGCCGCCCTTCCCTCAGGCATTATACTTAAGCATTCTTAGCTTTTACTTTGTCAGCGATTTCCTTAGGTACTTCGGCATAATGATCAAATACCATGGTAAACTGAGCTCTACCTTGAGACAGTGAACGCAAAGTATTAACATAACCGAACATATTAGCCAACGGAACCTGAGCATCAATAACACGAGCATTTGCTCTTTGATCCATACCATTGACCAAACCGCGACGAGAGTTCAAGTCACCGATAATATCACCCATATATTCTTCAGGTGTAACGACTTCCACTTTCATAATCGGCTCCAACAACTTCGGATTGGCCTGACGCATACCTTCACGGAAGGCAGCACGAGCAGCAATTTCAAAGCACATAACATTAGAGTCGACTTCGTGATAAGCACCATCGTAAAGGTTGCACTTAACACCGGTTACGGGATATCCGGCAATAACACCGGCGTCCATAGCCGAACGCAAACCTTTTTCAACACCGGGGATATACTCTTTGGGAACATTACCGCCGACAACGGTATTTTCAAATTCAAATCCGGTATAACCTTCAATCGGCTCAAATTTAATCTTAACTCGAGCAAACTGACCGGCACCACCGGACTGTTTCTTGTGAGTATATTCAATATCGCAAGGTTTGGTGATAGTTTCGCGGTAAGCGACCTGAGGTTCACCTACATTGCACTCTACCTTAAATTCGCGTTTCAAACGATCGACAATAATGTCCAAGTGCAATTCGCCCATACCTCTGATGATGGTCTGACCGGAATCCGGATCGGAAGAAACTTTGAAAGACGGATCTTCCATCGCCAATCTTGACAAAGCCAAGCCCATTTTTTCGACATCGGCTTTGGTTTTCGGCTCAACGGCCAATTCAATAACCGGCTCGGGGAATACCATGTTTTCCAAAACAATCGGATTGCTCTGATCGCACAAAGTATCACCGGTGGTTGTATCTTTCAAACCGGCCAAAGCAATAATATCTCCGGCATGTGCTTCTTTCAAATCCTCGCGTTTGTTAGAATGCATCAACAACATACGACCGACGCGTTCTTTTTTATCTTTAACCGAGTTATAGATATAAGAACCGGCAGTCATGGTACCCGAATAAATACGGGTAAAAGTCAAAGATCCGACAAACGGGTCGTTCATGATTTTGAATGCCAAAGCAGACAACGGAGCATTATCATCGGCCTTACGGGTAATAACCTCGTCGGTACCGGGTTTAACACCTTCGACATCTTTCAAATCGACCGGTGAAGGCAGATAATCAATTACGGCATCCAACAAAGGTTGAACACCTTTGTTTTTGAATGCTGTTCCGCAGAACACCGGCACAAAATCCTGAGCCAAAGTACCTTTACGAATACATTTTTTCAAAACCTCAACCGATACTTCTTTACCCTCGAGATAATCTTCCATAGCCTTTTCGTCTTGTTCAACGGCCATTTCCAACATCTCGGCGTGATATTGCTCGGCTTTTTCTTTCAAATCGGCGGGAATTTCCTGAATTTCAATCGGAGAATCAGCGGTATCACCGGTATAAATGATTGCATTCATATTCAACAGATCAACCACACCTCTGAAATCAGCTTCCGAACCGATAGGCAACTGCAAAGCCATCGGTCTTGCTCCCAAGCGATCTTTAATCATATCCAAGCAACGATAGAAGTTGGCACCGATTCTATCCATTTTGTTACAAAAACAAATTCTCGGCACACCGTATTTATCAGCCTGTCTCCAAACTGTTTCCGACTGCGGTTCGACACCGGCAACCGAATCAAATACGGTAATGGCACCATCCAACACACGCAAAGAACGTTCTACCTCAACGGTAAAGTCAACGTGTCCGGGGGTATCGATCAAATTGATTCTGTGGCCTTTCCAAAAACAGGTAGTAGCAGCCGAAGTAATTGTAATACCGCGTTCTTGCTCCTGTTCCATCCAGTCCATGGTAGCGGCACCATCGTGCACTTCACCGATTTTATGAGTTTGACCGGTATAGTAAAGGATACGTTCACTGGTTGTAGTTTTACCGGCATCGATGTGAGCCATAATACCGATGTTTCTGTACATTTCCAATTTATGTGTACGAGCCATTTTATTATCCTTGCAATACGATTAAAATTTATAGTGAGAGAAAGCCTTATTAGCTTCGGCCATTCTGTGAGTATCTTCGCGTTTCTTAACGGCAGAACCTCTATTGGCCAAAGCGTCTAACAATTCGTTAGCCAATCTTTCGGTCATTGTAGATTCGGAACGTTTCTGAGCAGCTTCGATAATCCAGCGAATAGCCAAGGCCTGACGGCGATCAGCTCTGACTTCCATCGGTACTTGGTAGGTAGCACCGCCGACGCGGCGAGACTTAACCTCAACCAAAGGCTTAACATTTTCCAAAGCCTCCGAAAATACCTTCAAAGCGTCTTGCTTGGATTTAGCGGCAATGATATCAAAAGCCGAATAAACGATTTTTTCGGCAACGGCTTTTTTACCATCTTCCATAACATTATTAATAAATTTAGCGACTACCTTATCACCATATTTAGCGTCGGGCAGTACGATTCTTTTTTCAGCTCTATGACGACGTGACATTATCAAATCTCCTTATTTAGGTCTCTTCGCGCCGTACAGAGAACGACGTTGACGACGTTTAGCCACACCTTGAGTATCCAAGGTACCACGAATGATATGATAACGAACACCAGGCAAGTCTTTTACACGGCCTCCTCTAATCAGCACCACTGAGTGTTCTTGCAAGTTATGACCTTCACCAGGGATGTAGCTGATTACTTCAAAGCCGTTTGTTAAGCGAACGCGCGCAACTTTACGCAAAGCGGAGTTTGGTTTTTTCGGGGTAGTAGTATACACCCTTGTACAAACACCTCTTTTTTGCGGGCAAGCTTTCAAAGCCGGAACTTTGTTTCTCTTGACTTTGGGTGTTCGTGATTTACGAATTAACTGATTAATTGTAGGCATCACAAATTTCCTTAAAGTATTAGTTATTAACAAAAAAACTCACAAAAACGCGATTCCTCGCCTTTTTGAGTCTCGGCACTCTAGACTCATAAAGAAATTAAGTCAAGGACTTTTTGTCAGTTTTTTAGCCGCAAAAAAAGACCGTTGGTCTCACAACCAACGATCCTTAAAACTAAAATGGTGCATTGACAAGAACAACAACACCATCCCTATCGTAACCAATCCTGCCACCTGCAAGAATTTGGTTACGCCATAGAGGAGCAACATTTTGTCCCTTTCGACAACTCCCTCCGTTACTTTTAATCCGCTGGTGTTTGCAGCCTTGAAGTATGTTACGATCATTCCGTCCTGCATTTTGCCCAAGTTAAAAGACAAATGATCGACGGCAAACGAGGCTTTATCGACATCGACCAAGTAGGTTCCCTGACTTTGCCTCAAAATCGCAGTCCCATAATTTTCGGATTTAGCCGTAAGATACAACCAAGCGGCAACCGCCACATAAAAAAGTAACAAAATTGCAATCCAGCCATAATAATTCTTTTTCATATTGCCAGTAATTTTAAGAATAATCGTTTTGTGAGAGAATCATACATCAATAAAGGTTAAAAAACAGTGAGGATTTCTGCATAAATTAAAAAAAAACTTGCGTTTTAAATTTAAGATTTTAATCTGCGAGTATTAAGACGGCACTAATTATACGGGAACTGCATTATGAAAGAAAATCCTGATATTTCATCAGCCAAACGCACTATCGACAAAGAAGTTGAGGCCCTTCGTATGATGGAAAATTCTTTTGATGAAAGTTTAACACAATCTCTTGATTTGCTGCAAAAAACCAAAGGACGGGTGATTGTGACCGGCATGGGAAAATCCGGCCATATCGGACGCAAAATAGCGGCCACTTTTGCCTCCACCGGCACTCCTTCGTTTTTTGTACATCCCGGCGAAGCAAGCCACGGCGATTTGGGAATGCTCACCACCGACGACACGGTTTTGGCCATATCAAATGGCGGAGAGTCCAAAGAATTGTCAGACATTTTGGTTTATTGCAAAAGGTTTGGCATTCCGCTGATAGCCATGACCAAAAATCCCGAAAGCTCACTTGGCAAGGCCGGCGACATTTTATTAAAACTTCCCGACGACGGTGAAGCTTGCCCTTTAGGTCTTGCCCCAACATCATCTACGACCGCGACTTTGGTTTTGGGAGATGTTTTGGCCGTTGCCCTCATGGAACGCAAAGGTTTTAGCAAAACCGACTACAAACAAAGACATCCCGGAGGAAAATTGGGAGCAATTCTGCAACGCGTATCCGATTTAATGCATAAAGGCGATGCCATGCCACTGGTTAATGAAGATACTTCCATGCAAGAAGCTTTGCTTGAAATGACTTCCAAAATGCTCGGTTGTGTCGGCATTATTGATAAACAAGGTTTTCTCAAAGGAATGATTACCGACGGTGATTTAAGAAGATGTTTATCTTCTGATGTCTTAGATCGCAAAGTTTCTGAGGTTATGACCAGGAACCCCCGCACCATATCTCCGGATTTGCTGGCCGTCGAAGCTCTAAACATAATGAATAATACCGGCAAAGGCATTACTCAGCTTTTTGTGGTTGAAAACGGAAAACCGATAGGTATCATTCATATCCATGATTGTTTGCGTATAGGAGTTGCATAAATAAATTGCTCGACCCCAAAGAAATAGACAAATACTTCCAGACCTCTACATCGGCAAAGAACGAAACACCGACCGAGATTGCTCGTCGTACCCGCATAGTTTCTTTGGCCAAGCTGGCTCTTCCCGGATTAGCGGCGGTATTGGCGGTTACTTTATTACTGTTTCCCTCTTTGCAAGATGACATTCGTGAATTTGGTCTGGATTTTGTGGTAAACAAAGGAGACATAGAAAAGCTTAATGTCGAAAACACCACCATTTACCTGACCGACAAAAAAAATCGAGTTAACAATTTTACGGTCGAACAAATAAAAGAAGTATCCCCCGGATCCAAACTTTATGATTTGACAAAGCCCGAAGCCATTATCCCCTTGGAAGGCAAATGGGTCAGCATTCAAGCCCCATTAGGATTGTTTAACCAAGAAAAATCTCTGTTACAGCTTAAACAACATATAGAAATGTTTTACAGTGACGGAATGAGTCTGCAAACCTCGGAATTTTTCTATGATTTCAAACAATCATTTGGCTACACCGACACAACCGTCACCGGCAGCGGATTTTTAGGAGAAATACAATCATCGGGTGCCGAACTATACGGAGATTCCAATATCCTAAAATTTTCCGGTCGCACCCACATTGTCATCAAAGAAGACAGTCTGAAGAAGGAGTAACCCATGTCAAAATATTTGCTTCTCGTTATTTTTTGTCTGTTCATCACTTCCGAAGCCTTGGCCGGAGATATAACTTTAGACGCCGAAAACGGTGTTGAATATCACCAAAAAGAACAAAAGATGATAGCCAGAGGCAACGCCGTAGCGGCCAAAGATGATTTAAGCATAAAGGCCGACACCTTAATTGGTTATTACAACCCCAAAATCAAAAACAAGCTCTCACGGGTTGAAGGGGTCGGGAATGTTCGTCTTTCATCACCCGAAGCCCAAGCTTTCGGCAATGACATAACCTATGATGTAAACTCAGACGAAGTTGTCTTAAGAGGGGCTCCGGCCAATATAAAAACTGCCGATGCCGATATCAAGGCCGACGGAGCTATAACCTACTACCAAAGTTCAAAAAAAGCCGTTGCCACCGACAACATTATTGTGACCGATGCCAAAGGCAACAAGGTATACGCCGATTTAATGACCGCCTATTTTACCGAAGGAGAGAACGGCAAACTTGTTTTAGAAAAGATTGATATGGAACAAAACTTAAAAGTTGTTTCCCAAGACGCCACGGTCACCGCCGACAAAGGTACTTATTATGCTCTTGACGGCCGGGTAGATTTATTTGATAATGTTGTGATTAATCAAGGCGGCAACATTTTGAAAGGCTCCAAAGCCCAAAGCAATTTAAACACCGGCGTCAGCAAAATGCTTTCTGATAAGAAGAAAGGTCGTGTCAGCGGTGTATTTAAGGAAAAGAAGGAAAAATAATTCATGAGACAATTTCCGCAAGAAGCCAAACTGGAAGTTTTTAACATTGGCAAGAGATATAAAAAGAGACCGGTTTTACGCAATGTATCATTATATGTCCGCAGGGGCGAAGCCGTAGGTCTGTTAGGCCCCAACGGAGCCGGTAAGACCACTTGTTTTTATTGTGTAACCGGACTGATAACGCCCGACTACGGAGATGTGCACATTGACGGGATAGACATCACCAACTTACCGATGTACCGCCGAGCCCGCATGGGAATTGGTTATTTGCCGCAAGAAGCATCCATATTTCGCACATTGAGTGTTGAAGATAATATTAAGGCCATTTTAGAGATGGTAATTGATGACGAAAGCCGTCGTGAAAATATGTTGGAGGAGCTGTTGACCGAGTTTTCGATTTCGCATTTACGCAAATCACCGGCGTTATCTCTTTCCGGTGGAGAAAGGCGGCGTTTGGAGATAGCCCGAGCCTTAGCCAGTCAACCCAATTATATTTTGCTTGATGAACCCTTAGCCGGAATTGACCCCATAGCGGTCGGAGAAATTCGTAATTTGGTATCCCAGCTAAAACACCGCGGCTTAGGAGTATTAATCACCGATCACAATGTAAGAGAGACTTTAGATATTACCGACCGAGCATATATATTGCACGGCGGCACGGTTCTGATGGAAGGAACTCCCTCGGAGATAGTAGCCAACGAAGATGTCCGTAAAGTATATTTAGGCGACAACTTTTCGATGTAGCGGAAATAAAAGCTGATGGCTCTCACCCCCAAACTTGAGATTAAGCAAAGTCAATCGCTTTTGCTGACCCCGCAGCTTAGGCAAGCGATTAATTTGCTGCAAATGACCAATCTTGAGCTTAACGATGTGCTGAGCGAAGAACTAAATTCCAATCCGCTTTTGGAGCGAGAAGAAGATTTTCTGACTGCTCAGGCCGAAGAGAAAGCCGTTCCCGATATAGACGATTATGGCAACGAGCAATCCTCATTTAGTGACGAGAATTTGAGCGGCGGCGAAGAAACCGACTACCAAAATGAATTTGATGATTATGGCTCCGACAAAGAAGGTTACGCCGATTACGAAAGCGATGGTTGGCAAGACTACGGCCAAGCCAAAATCTCACGAGATGACGATAATCCCTTTGATTTTATTGAAAAAAGAGCTTCTTCGGGAAAATCGTTATACGACATAATCGGCGAACAGATAGAAATCGCCTTTTCCCAGACCAAAGACCGGATGATAGGGTTTATATTGTTTGAGCAACTTGACGATGCCGGTTACTTCCGCGGAGATTTAGATACTATTGCCGCCAAGTTGCGAGTAAATAAAGAATATATAAGCAAAATACTTGAAAGGATGAAGCATTTTGAACCGGCGGGAATATTTGCCGAAAGTTTGGAAGAATGTTTGCGGATTCAGCTTGCCGACACAGGCGAGCTGAGTGATGGGATGTCGATATTACTCGACAATTTGGAATTGCTGGCCGCCCGCAAATTCAAAGAGCTTGAAAAATTATGCAACTGCGGCCAAGATGATTTGTTAAATATGATATCAAAGATAAGATCGGTTAATCCCAAGCCGACAGCCGAATACTTTGCCGAAAGGAACCAAGAAATAATTCCCGATGTCTTGGTAAGGAGGAACAAGCTTGGTGAATATCTTGTGGCATTAAATCCGCAAACTTTGCCGCGTTTATTAATAAATCGTCGATACATTTCACAAATAAGCAAAGATACGAAAAGCAATAAATACATAAAAGAAAATTTAAGTAAAGCCAATTTCTTGATAAAAGCACTTAACCAGAGGGCTGGCAGCATTTTGAAGGTATCGGAAGAAATTGTTTTGCGGCAGTATAATTTTTTGGAAAAAGGGGTTGAGTACATCAGGCCGATGACACTAAAAGACATATCCGAGGCAATAGGAGTTAACGAAAGCACGGTCAGCCGGGTTGTTTCCGGTAAGTATATGCAAACGCCGCGAGGGGTATTTGAGTTAAAATATTTCTTTTCCGCGGCGGCGGGGAGTTACCTTGGTGACGAAGACACCTCGACCATAACGATAAAGCACAAGATAAAAAATCTAATCGACAATGAAAAGCCCGAAGCAATCTTATCAGATGACGCCATAGCGGCGATATTGGGACAAGAAGGAATCAAGATAGCTCGTCGCACGATAGCCAAATATCGCGAGCAAATGCAAATCGGCACTTCCGGCGAACGCAAACGATTAAAGCGGTTATAAAGTGGTTATAAGGATTTGACTTTTGTGTTGACTTATGTAAAATAACATAGTATTTGATTGTTTACGAAAATGTGAATACATTCGCATTTATGAATGATTAATTTTATTAAATATCAATGTATTAATAGGAAAGAAATATGCAAATAACATTATCAGGCAATCAGGTTGACATCGGGGACAGACTCCGCAACCATGTAGAAGAAAATGTCTTGAATTCGGTCAATAAATATTTTCCGGCACCGATAAATTGCTCGGTTAATTTTTCCAAAGTCAAAGATGTATTTGTAGCCGAGGTAACGGTTCATCCTGCCAAGAACATAGTATTAAAAGGCACCGGTTCGGCAGGCGATCCCTATTCGGCATTTGATGCGGCCAACGAGCACATAGCCACTCGCCTACGTCGTCACAAGACCAAATTAAACGACCACAAAGGAAAGACCGGATTAGCCGAGATTGCCAATGAAGCAGTCTTTTCCATTAACGAAGAAGCCGAAGAAATAGACATTGACGACGCTCCGTTGACCATTGCCGAGTTAGAAGCAAACATTCCGGTGTGCACGGTTTCGGAAGCAGTAATGTACATGGATTTGAACAATGAATCGGCATTAATGTTCAAGAACACGGCGACCGGCAACTTCAACATGGTATATCGTCGCAAGGACGGCAACATTGGTTGGGTTGAGCCCAAATAATAACGAAGTGACAGCTATGAATATTTCCGCAATATTAAGTGAAGACAGCATTTTCTTGGGGGTTTCCGGAAACAGTAAACGTGATTTCTTGCAAGAAGTATCGCGTCGTATTTCGGAAGTTACCGCTTTAGATGCTTTAACGGTATTTGATTCTCTTTTAGAACGCGAGAATCTAGGTTCGACCGGATTTGGCGGAGGTACGGCATTACCGCACAGTCGCTTTACCGGGTTAGACAAGGTATACGCATTTTTTGCGAAACCGTCATCGGCGGTAGACTTTGACGCCATAGACGGCAAGCCGGTAGATTTGGTATTTATTCTGATATCACCGGAAGGGAGTGGAGCCGATCATTTAACGGCATTGGCCATGCTATCACGAATATTAAAAGATGAAGGGATATGCCACAAGTTGCGTCAAATGAGCAAAATTCCGGAGATATATGCCACTTTGAGTGAAGCATAAGATTTGTTGCTGAATTTAAGTTAAGCGAGGCGAGCGGCCTCGCTTTTTTTTACCAACACCCTCGGGCTCCGACCCGAGGGTCTCCTCTCTCCTGTCACCCTCGGACACCACACAGCCTCGTCATCCTCGGATTCATTCCGAGGATCTCATAAGCTGTGGCACATAGATTCTCGGGTCAAGCCCGAGAATGACGAAGAAGAAAAATATGCCCGAGAATGACAATCCTTTTTTACCGTCACCCTCGGACTTGTTCCGAGGGTCTCACACTCTTAGATTCTCGGGACAAGCCCGAGAATGACAAGAAGAAAAATATGCCCGAGAATGACAACAAAGAAAAACAAGCCCGAGAATGACAACAAAGAAAAACACGCCCGAGAATAACTGCAAAAAGATAATGCTTCTTCTGCCCACTATCCAACAAACCAACCAAAAAATTCTTGCCAAAACATAAATACCGTATTATAAACGACAAAAAGTTCAATCAATTAGGAAAACATAGATGAGTAAAGAAGAACTGCTGGAATTGACCGGCGAAGTTATAGAAAAGCTACCCAATGCCATGTTCCGTGTCAGATTGGAAAACGGTGTTGAGATTTTGGCTCACACGGCCGGCAAAATGCGTAAATTTCGCATTCGTGTGATGGTTGGTGACAAGGTTGATATTGAAATGACTCCTTATGACTTGACCAAAGGGCGCATAACTTTCCGCCACAAAGATTAAATTATTTCCGACAAAGCCCCGCTTTTCACAGCGGGGCTTTATCTATAACTGCCGTAACAGACAATTACCACACATCATCATAACCCAGTTGCGGATCATTTAAGTCGTCATTCATACCTGATTTAGTGTAACCCGACTGGAAGTTATTCAACTGGTCATATTGATAAACAGGAGTATCACTTCCCCACACCCAAGTACGAGTACCGCCATCTAATCTATAGCGATCGAAAATACAGTATACACTGGCCACTCCGGCCATTTCTTGAGCATACACCGGAAAGACATTCCAATACACATCTTCTTCCTTTATCGGCTGACTACTCAAATCATTCAACAAATCTTCATATTCCAACGGACGATAAACAAATCCCATAATTGCATGCCACCCTTGCAAATCAGTTATGTTTGTTCCTACGGCTTCCATTGTTGTATTGAGCCAGGTATTGGTCTGGAAAGTCATCGGATATCCGCTTTCCGGCACATGGGTATGTGAATCGCTGCTGTTTGTTGACAGTTCAAACATTGCCTCTTGTGGATCGGTATAGCGAAAGAAGTATTCTCTAAATTTTTTACCAGTTGTATTCCCTTTTCCCGAAATAATGTCGCCATACCCGGTTGACGGGCTTGGCAAATTATAAACGGCAAACACCTCAGACATACGCCAACGGAAAGGAGTAATGGTAATACCTTTAGCATAATTTTTCGGACACTGCGGAGCCGGTACAAAACCCAACCACGGAGAAGCGATACAAGCGGTTGTATCACAAGATGCCGGTTCGGTAGATGGTTTTCCTCCGGATATAGTAGGCCAAGAATTACCAACCGAAGCATCTTGATAAGTATTATCTACCACATAAATACCTTTGTTGATAAAATCCGGCAAGATATCGCTCAATCTGGCGCCGCCGCGGCTGGCCAGTTTAATATCATTCATCACTGAAGTATAAGCTGGATTAACCTGATAATAGTCATATTTTTTACCAGGCGCCAATCCATCTTTATCATAACCTTGAAAAGCATCACCACTCGGATAAGGCACATCACTCACCAATCTTCTGGCTCTGATAAAGCCCCCATTAACATCTTTTGTCGGTGCTCTTACTTCCAAGATACCATCACGTGATATCGCAACTGCTGCGCCTGGAGGCAAAGCACTGGTACCAATAGCACCATCGCCAACTGCACCGGACGAAATTGTAGAGCCGCTTTTAGCCAAAGCCAAACCATTAGCATCAAGCTGAACATTACCCGCCACCATGGCAATATCACCATTGTTAAAACTCTTCAATTGTATATCATTCTCCGCACTTATCAACGCATTACGTTGATATAATAAGAATCTATTTTTAGCTCCAAAACCATTCAAAGGAGGAATAGTACCATCAGGCCCGCCTGTTGTTAACCCAGCTACTCCTGTAGACATCACAAGATTAGAATTACCCGATACTCCCTCCATTGAAAATATATCAATGGATAATCCAGACATCTTCCCAGCTTGAGTTCCGACTTTCATGGTTACATTTCCTGCATTTGCAAGAATGCGGTAATTATCACTAGAACCAACCCTAAAATTATTTTTGTCAATTTCAACTTTATTTGCGTCAGCATAAAAATTTGCATTCTCAGGAGTAGTTCCGCCGCCACTGATAGAGGTTTTTCCGTGTACTTTATCGGCAGTAAAAGTTCCGTCAACCGTCAAATTCCTTCTGACCCTAGCATCGCCAGCCATGTCAGTCAGCTTAGTATTAAGAAGCACTTTTGTATCTGGGGCATTTATTGTTACTCCATTATCTCCTTTACCACTAATGGTCACTCCGTTTACACCAATTATTTCCGTATCATTACCAATCAATCCCACGGATCCTTTTTCTGCCCTGATATCAATTCCTTTACCTTGGGTTAAAGTAATATTTTCATCATCTGAGCGAATGTTGGCTATAGCACCTCCAGCATTAACATATACATCAAACATACTTTTAGGATTAAACTTAGCATCACCGCCAGACTGTGACATTTTACCCACAACATCAAGATGATCCGAAACATCGGCACCTTTTTTCAAAGTAGACAGTCCCCCAACAGTCAACGCATCATTCAAAGTTGTAGCACCCGTCACATCTAAAGTGCTAGCCAATTCCGTAGCACCCGTCACATCCAAGGTATCTTCCAAAGTTGCTGCTCCGGTAACATTTAAAGTATTTGCCAATTCGGTTGCACCGTTGACCAAAAGTCCGCCATCATTTTCATCATTTCCAATAGTAATTTTATCAGACTGGGCAATCAACTTCGCTACTTCATCGACATCATTTCCGCCCATATACAGAGTTGTCTGCATGGTATTTTTATCAATATCACCGGTATCCACCCTGTACAACACATCGGCAGAGCTTACATCACCTTTAACCGAGCTGATAGCTTCATCGGAAATCACAGCCAAACTTCCCTCTTTCAAATCTCCGGTGTCACTGAAATCATAGCCGTTTGCATCCAAATCGGCAGTCCAGGTTCCTTGCACGCCCTGCAAGCTTCCGCCCCTGTACACACCGCCGCCGGCACCGACCATCGAGGCAATTTTTGAAGACCGCATCATAGACAACTCGTTTTTCAACGGAGCTAATATTGCCGAAGTATAGATAAAATGGTCATTACCGTTGACATCGGGTACGACCTGTTTTCTCACCCCGACCTTAAAATCATCAAACAGCTTTGACTGATCATATTTGAAACCGTGCGGCATATAATTTTCAAGCTCGGCCATTTCGCTGTCCGACAATTCAAAAAATTCATCGGCACCGCCGGAATGATCCTCACTTATACTCACATAATTATCAGCCAAATAGCTATCAACTGCCTTAGAAACCATTCTCAGCTGAGTAGCCACATTAATATCCTGCAACTCAGTTGTTCTCTCGGCTGCTTTTTTATACAATATCGGAGTTACCATGGTAATAAGCCCGAGCATTGCTAGAGCCTCCACCATCATGCTGCCCTTCTGCAGTATATTATTTTTAGCAAACTTTCTCATAGCAACTCTCCCTTAGTTCCTTGAAATATAAACCATACACAATCCGTCATAAGCACCCAAACAATCACCAACCGCATTATTGGCCACTATTTCCGGAATTTCATACGCGTCACCCTGATAATTAATGACATACAACATATCTTCATTTTGCCTTTTTAATTCGCTTCCGTCTATATAAAATTTATCACTGTCCCCTGCCGCAACATAACCTGCCATTTCCGAAGATGTAACCATATTTCGCAAAGCCGCACTCATTTCTGCCGACATCAGGTTACTGTTACCATCCTTAGTCAAATTAACATTTTGCCATCTTTCCGGTATCGGTCCCGTCGTTACCAACCACCTCCATCTGGGTTCGGCGGCAGTTTTTTTGCAATTATCAATCGGTACCGTCGGACTTTCTGCTTCGGCACAATACATAGCCGTCACATACTCATCATTATCTTCAAAACCAACCGGCAAATAAGCAGAAACATCCCATTCTCCGGAAGAAAAACCTACTTCACGCTCTTCTTTAGTGCTGTAAAAAGGATAAGAATTGTATTTAATCAATTTCTGTCCGGCTCTTTGTTTCATAACCATTTGGGTTAATTTGGTCTGAGCTATGGGCACATTAACCAATTCGTCAGTATCTCCCCTTATCGGCAGGACAAAAGCCGCCAACATTGCCAAAAAGGTAGTTAATACAACCCACAAATACACTCCTCATCACTCCTCAACATACCCTACACTATGCTATTGTAACACAAAAATTGTTTCAAATATATTAAATTATTACTATCAAATGACGAAAATGGTTTAATAAGTAACAAATTTGCATTTATTTATAAAAATAATCGGCTAAAATAAACAAAACAAAATCGGGAGATAACCACAAATACTGTAATTAATCATGATAGATGATACTGACATAGAAAACGAGGAAGAAAGCACCGCAAACCCTAAGCCGCAACGCAAAATGATAATGCTGTTGCTGTTGCCGATTTTGGTTATTATAGGTATTACCGTGGGAGCCTATTTTGCCCTAAACACCTCCTACGATTCTATTTCTTCCAACTACAACATCGTCCAATATTCCGATTCATCTGAGGAAGTAACGGCTTTTTACGACCTTCCGGAAGTAAAATATACCATAAAAGGCCAAGACGGCTCGCATGAGCTACGTCTGAAAGTAACTTTAGAGCTCTCAAGTATTGAAAACCTTCGCATAATTGAAGCTCTGACTTCCAAGCTCAGCGATTCCATACTAAGCCATATGGTCGAATTGAGATATGAAGAATTATTAGGCTCCAGTGGCCTTTACTGGCTTAAAGAAGAACTTTTATACAGGTTTAATCTGGTGAGTGCACCGGTGAAGATAAAAGGCCTTAACTTTAGTGTGTTTGAACTACAGTAACCCAAGATTTAAGAGGTAATTGACTTGACAAGCGACAATCAAAATATTGATGACAGTGAGACCCAAGATTCTAAAATACTAAACCAAGACGAGATAGACTCTCTTCTTGGCTACGGATCTTCCTCGGAAGATGAATATTCTCACAAAAACGGAGTACAGGCCATCTTAAACTCCAACATGGTATCATACGAAAGATTACCCATGCTGGAAATTGTGTTTGACCGTTTGATTCGTCTGATGGCCACTTCATTAAGAAACTTCACCCAAGACAATGTCGAGGTCTCATTAGATTCCATAGAATCCATGCGTTTTGGTGAATACATAGATTCGCTCACTTTGCCTACCCTTCTCAGCGTATTTAAGGCCGAAGAATGGGATAATTATTGCTTAATCTCCCTTGACAGCTCTTTGATATACTCGATGGTAGATGTACTGCTCGGAGGTCGCCGCGGTACCGCGGCCATGCGGATTGACGGTCGTCCCTATACCACGATAGAACTCAACATTGTAAAAGAAATAATCCAACTTATTTTAAGCGATTTATCAACGGCCTTTGACCCCGTTACCTCGGTTGGCTTTGTTTTTGATCGTCTGGAGACCAACCCTCGTTTTGCCACCATTACCCGTATGTCCAACGCGGTTATCGTCGCACACTTACGCATTGATATGGAAGATCGCGGCGGCAAAATTGATCTTATGATACCCTATGCCACGCTTGAACCGGTTCGTGAATTGTTGTTGCAAATGTTTATGGGCGAAAGGTTCGGTCGCGACACTATCTGGGAAAATCACCTTATGTCTCAGCTATGGGAAACCGATGTCGAAATTAAGGCCGTATTAAAAGAAACTACCGCCAAATTGAGTGATGTTTCCTCATGGCAAAAAGGCTCGTTTCTGCCTCTTGACATCACCCCACAAGAACAAGTAAACATTTTCTGCGGTGATGTACCTTTACTTAAAGGTTCTATGGGGCGTCACGAAGACCATGTCGTAATACGGGTTGAAGGAAAGGCTGAAAAAAATGGCTAATTTGGAATTAATTATCAATATAATCATCATAGCCCTTTTGATACCGATGATTATCTATTCCTACAATCTCAACAAGAGTCTGAATGCTCTGCGGCAAAATCAAAAAAGTTTGGCACAGCTTGTTTCGGCTTTGAATGAAGCCACTTTCAAGGCTGAGAACTCTATTCCCAAACTTAAAACAGCTACCGAGCACTCATCCGAAGGCTTAAAAGAAGTAGTTGACAGTGCCAAAGAATTAAAAAATGATTTGCTTTTTATCAATGAACGAGCAGATTCTTTAGCCGACAGGTTAGAAAATGTCATCAGCACTTCTCGCAACATTAAGCCCCAAACAACAGAGAGCAGTGAATCCACCGACTATGTTGATGCTGCAGAAGGTTCGTTGGCCAAAGACAGAGCCGCCGCCGAACTGGAATTATTAAAAGCCCTAAGGTCTATAAAGTAGGTATTGCAATGTCAAAATCAAAAATAAAAATTCGCTTACTTCCCGTATTTATATTTGTATCCTTTTTGTCTCTAAGCATAAAGGTAACCAATGTTGTTGACCTCTACAACCAAAATTCTGCCCAAAAAATTAATGTTTCTGCCGCCGCGGAAGCCTTAGCCGAAGAAGAACAAGTCAGCAAAGAGACCGCCGAATTGACAGATGTTTTGCAAAAAGACTCAAATTCTAACCAGCAACAACCCAAAGCGACCTCATTTACCAGCTCCGAAATAATGATACTTCAAGAGCTGGCCGAAAGGAGGGAAGCTCTTGACTTAAGAGCCAAAGAAATCGACAAACGAGCCATTCAGCTCAAGGTAGCCGAGAGCGAAATAGATAAAAAATTACAGCAAATGAAAGATTATGAACAAAGATTAAAAAAACTGATTGAGCAATATAGCCAAAAAGAGCAAGAAAATCTTGATTCTCTGGTCAAGCTGTACTCCTCAATGAAACCGAAAGACGCCGCTCGTATTTTCAACACCATGGATATAGAAATTACGGTAGCTATTCTCAAAGGAATGAAACCTTCGGCCTCCTCGGCAATATTATCCCAAATGAACTCCGAAAAAGCTCAAGCCGTCACCGCCGAATTAATAGGGAACAACATATAACCGGTAGAAGCAGATAAAATTGACAAAGCAAAAGAACACATTTTTTTATACTTTACTAAACAGTATTCTCTTGTTGAGTATTTTTACTGCCTTTCCGTTGCCGGCCTCAGCCCAAGAAGAAATATTTTCCCCTCCGGTATTATCCACCCCAACCGCTACAGATACCGTTTCCGAAAGCGAAGAAGATAAGATAGCCAGTCTGCGATTCAACTGGAATGCTCCGGTTAGTTTAGCTGCCTTCAAAAGAAACGACAAGATATGGATTGTATTTGACCGCCCCAACCGTTTTGACGCCGAAGCCTTGGAAAAAGAATCTTTGGGCTTGGCTAATAAGATTTTTACTCTGCCCCACCCCGGAGGCAGCATAGTAATAATAGAGCCGGAGAAAGGCGTCAAATATTCACTTCGTAAAGAAGGTTTGCTGTGGATTGTAGACTTATATACCGGCCGCCCGCCTAAATTTGAAGTAAAAAATGTAACCATCTTTACCCAATATGACAGCTTAAAGCAGTCATACTTGTTCATTCCCAATCAACAAACCGGAAACACCCTTTCCATTATTGATCCAGATATCGGTGATATTATATCAATATCCACGACCTCGGAATTAGGACTTGGTTTTAATAGTTTTTATCGCTACCCTGATTTTGATATTTTACCTACCTCACAAGGTATGGCCTTTGTAATAAACTCACCCGATTTGCTTTTAAATCGCGGTAACTCGGGCATAACGCTTAAAGCCAGAGGCCGCAGTTTGAATATTACCGGCAACCTTGACGCCTTAAAAAGAAACCAAAAACAAACCGGTGTCGGCTTTGAAAGTTCACACTCCAATGCTTTTGATTTGCAAATACCGCAAAATCAAATGAATGGTAAATTTATTGATGTTGTTGACGGAATAAAGAAGCAGATTATGGCGGCTCCTCCTGAGATAAAAAACACTTTAAGAATGGATTTGGCAAAGTATTATATATACAATGGTCTAGGTATTGAAGCGCTTTATATTTTAAACCAAATGCGAGAGCTAAACCTTCCGGAAACCCAAGAAGACAGATTTTATGCCTTATCGGGAATTGCCAATTTTTTGGCTCGCCGCTATACCGAGGCCGTCAAAGATTTTTCGCACGGCAAGCTGCAAGAGACCCAAGAAGGAGTATTCTGGAAAACCATAGCCCAAAGTGCTTATGAAACCAACGAGAAGAACAACTCCGTATTATTTGCCCACATATCACTGATGAGAGATTACCCGCAAGCCATCAAAGATGAAGTTGCAATTATTGCCGCTCGCAATGCCATCGCGACCGGAGATGATTTATCCTCCCAAAACTTTATAGATATCTTAAGTTCGGTTCCGGATCGTGTACGGGATTTATCTCCGCAAATTACTTATTTGGCAGCTCAAAGGATGGAAATGCAAGGATATATCCGCAATGCCATAAAAGAATACAAAAAAATCGTCAACTCCAATTCCTCCATGTTTTCGTCCTATGCTCGCCTAAATTACACCATCTTAAGCCAACTGGTTAATTACATCGACACCAAAGAGGCTATTCAAGAGCTTGAAAAGCTCCGCTATGCCTGGGGGGATAAGGATTTTAAAATAAGATTGCTAAATAAGTTGTCGGACATATACATCAAAGACAAAGACTATTACAATGCCTTAAAAACATTAAACGATGAATTATATTTTACCACCGCCGACCAGAGAAAACCGGTAATCAGAAAAATGGTCAAAATATTTGAAGATATTTTTGTCAGCAATCACGCCGATGAAAATTTATCACCGATTAAATCTTTGGCTTTGTATAATGATTTCAAATGGCTTGCCAAACAAAGCGACAAACGAAATATAATAATTCAAAAACTTTCCGATCGTCTGGTCGCAGTTGACTTATTACCCAGAGCTCAAGAGTTGCTCTTTTCATTGCTGGCCAAAGACAATTTGAGTAACGACAATAAGGCTCGAGTAGGCTCTCGTCTGGCTATTATTTATTTATTTGATAACAAACCGCAAGAAGCGTTAGACATACTGGAAGCCACGGATGCACCAAACCTGAAAAATGCGACCATTAATCCGCGACGCATTATCGCAGCCAGAGCCTACACTGCACTAGGCATGAAAGAAGAAGCTCTGAATATATTGGCCGAAGATTACAGTAAGAATTCATTGCTTAATCGTTTCGACATATACTGGAACTCCGGTGACTGGGATAATGCCTCCAATACAATAAAATATCTTATAGAAGAGCCCAAACCCGGACAAAAGTTGTCTCAAGAACAAGTCGGTTATATATTAGATTGGGCCACGGCATTAAAACAAGCCGGCAAAGAAACGGTTTTGGTAAGATTACGCAATAAATTTGCCCCCTATTTCAAAGATACGCCTTATGTCGGTGTATTTAATGTTTTAACCAATCATTTGGAAAAAGATGAAGTAAACTTACGAGCCATCAACACAATATTAAATGATGTAAATGACTTTAATAATTTTTCCAAATTTTATACCGATTCTCTAAAAGAAAGCAATCTGGAATAAAATGTCAGGTATATTCAAATTACATTCTCCGTTTTCGCCTGCCGGTGACCAACCGCAAGCGATTGAAGAGCTTTTAACCGGCTTACATGAAGGTAAACGGGATCAAGTTTTGCTCGGAGTAACCGGTTCCGGCAAGACCTATACCATGGCTAAAATAATAGAAGAAAGCTCCAGACCGGCCCTAATCATGGCCCCCAATAAAACCTTAGCGGCACAGCTCTATACCGAAATGAAAGAATTTTTTCCCGATAATCATGTTGAGTACTTCGTATCATACTATGATTACTATCAGCCGGAAGCATATGTGCCTAAAACCGACACTTATATCGAAAAAGATTCGGCCATTAATGAACAAATCGACCGTATGCGTAACTCGGCCACCCGTTCGCTGTTGGAAAGCCGAGATGTAATAATAGTAGCTTCGGTTTCTTGCATATATGGTTTGGGAGATGTTGAATCATATTCGGCCATGACCCTACCGCTTGAGGTCGGACAAGAAATTTCGCCCAAGGAAATCAGCCTGCGTCTGACCGAGTTACAATACGAAAGGAACCAACAAAATTTCGTACGTTCAACTTTCCGTATACACGGAGATATTTTGGATATTTTTCCGGCTCACTACGAAGACCGCGGTTGGCGAATATCCTTTTTTGGCGATGAAATAGAAAGTATTGATGAGATTGATTCTCTGACCGGTAAAAAGACCATGTCTTTAAGTAAAGTTACGGTTTATCCGGCCAACCACTATGTTACGCCCCGACCGGCAGTTTCTCAGGCGATTTTAGGCATCAGAAAAGAGCTGGCCGAACAAACCGAAATATTTAAGCAGGAAAACAAATTGCTTGAAGCACAGCGAATTGAGCAACGGACGCGTTTTGACTTGGAAATGCTAGAAACCACCGGCCACTGCAAGGGAATAGAAAATTATTCCAGATACTTGACCGGACGCAAGGCCGGAGATCCGCCGCCGACATTATTTGAATATTTACCTCAAGACACCATTTTATTTATTGACGAGAGTCATGTCTCGATTCCGCAAATCGGAGGCATGTATAGGGGAGACTTCAATCGTAAGTCAACTCTGGCTCAATATGGTTTTCGCCTCCCCTCCTGTGTAGATAACCGACCGCTGAAATTTGCCGAATGGGATCAGATGCGGCCGCAAACAATTTTTGTTTCGGCCACCCCCGGAGATTGGGAATTAGAGCAAAGTCACGGTATTTTTACCGAGCAGATTATTCGCCCTACCGGATTGACCGACCCGCTATGTTTGGTCAGACCGGTTGCCAATCAAATTGATGATTTAATGAACGAATGTAAAAAAACTATATCGGCCGGTAATCGTGTATTGGTTACTACTCTAACCAAAAAAATGGCCGAAGATTTAACCGAATACTTAAATGAAAACGGTATTAAGGTTCGCTATTTACACTCTGACATTGACACTCTTGAACGCATTGAGATTATAAGAGATTTACGGCTTGGGATTTTTGATGTGTTGGTTGGGATTAACCTGCTCCGTGAAGGTCTGGATATACCGGAATGCTCGCTGGTTGCCATTTTGGATGCCGACAAAGAAGGATTTTTGCGTTCCACGCGTTCATTGATACAAACCATAGGGCGAGCTGCCCGTAACGCCGACGGCAAAGTAATACTGTACGCCGACACCATAACCGGTTCAATGCAAACAGCCTTAGAAGAAACCGAAAGAAGACGCAAAAAGCAGGTTGAATACAACATCACACACGGTATAACTCCGCAAACCATCAAGAAAAAAGTTTCTGATGTCATGGAGGAGATGACCGCCAAAGAAGATAGCGATATGCCCAAAGCAGATAATCTTGCAGATCTCAAAGACTTTGAAAAGAAGATGAAAGAATACAACAAGCTGATGCAACAAGCGGCCTCTGATCTTGATTTTGAAAAAGCAATTTTGTACCGCGACAAGATAAAGCAACTGGAAAACACTTATCTCAGGAGTTAACGAAAAAGGCGGTTGTTACACCGCCTTTTTTAGTTATTCGTACTTTTTCTTTTCATAGTAAAACACGATAATTCCTACCGGGATTGACAAAGCATACAGCAAAGTCATCAACCCCAATGTCAACCAAGGTTGTGAGATGATAAAGCTGGCAAACAAAGCCACTACCAACATCAACGGAACGAACATATAGGTAGGGATTTTAAGCTTTTTGGTAGAGAAAGTAGGGATTCTGCTTACCATAAGCAAAGTAACGATTACCATCAATGTTGCACAAAAAGCATTTGAGCGAATAAGCCAGTTGAGTTCGGGAAAATCAAAAGAAATCATCAACGGCATCATCACCAAAGCCGAAGCAGCCGGAGCCGGAACGCCGACAAAGAAATGGTTCCAATATTCAGGTTGCGGCTCGTCGTCAAGCATGGTATTGAATCTGGCCAAACGCATGGCCATACCGATAGACATTAAAAGGCAGAAGAACCAACCGAATTTAGGCAAATCAAACAATGTCCATTGATATAGCAAGATTGCCGGAGCCACACCGAAACTGACAAAATCAGAAAGAGAATCAAGCTCGGCACCGAATTTAGTGGAACCTTTCAACATTCTGGCCACTCTGCCGTCCAAGAGGTCGAAGAAAGCTGCAACAAATATACAAATAACGGCTTTAGCCCAATCTGCTTGGATAGAATATCTGATAGAAGTAACCCCGGCACACAAAGCCAACAAGGTTACGATATTGGGAGCGATTTTACGAAACGGCAAAGCTTTTAATTTTTGCTTTGACATTTGCAATTTTTGATTAATTTTTTCCATTATCTTATCACTCCCTCAACGGCCTTAGCCTCAGAAGCCAAATTTGCGATAACGGTTTCACCGGCGACCATGGTTTGTCCCAGTACGACTTGCGGCTCAACCCCTTCGGGCAAATAGACATCAAGTCTGGAACCGAACCTAATCATACCGAAACGTTCACCGGCTTTATATTCTTGTCCGATTTGAGCATCACACACGATTCTTCTGGCGACAAGGCCGGCGATTTGCACGAAGCAAATATCTTTTCCCGATTTAGTTTTCATAGCCAAGAGCTGCCGTTCATTATCTTTACTGGCTTTATCAAGAGTAGCATTAAAGAATTTTCCAGGTACATAGACGGCATTAGTAATTTTACCCTCTGCGGGAGCCCGATTAACATGGACATTGAAGACGCTCATAAAGACGCTGACGCGGGTAAAGGTAGCATCGCCCATATTAAGTTCCTCGGGAGCTTTCACTTTAGCAATCATTTGCACGATACCGTCGGCTGGAGATACCACAACATTATCGATATCCGGAGTAACGCGTTGCGGATCGCGGAAGAAATAATAACACCAAACCGTAATAACCAAGCCGATACATCCCAGAGGTTCCCAAAGTATTGCCAATAACGCAGTTATTGCCGCAAAAATTCCGACGAACCTCCACCCTTCACGATGAATATTTGGAAGCAGGTAGTCTTTCCAAGAAATATCAAAAGTTTTAATCATATTACTATCCTTATAAGTTTAAGGTCAAAAAAACCGTGACGCTGTCAACTGTCGTTTTTTCACCGATGTTTAATTTATAACAAGGTAAGAGAAGCACAAAAGACAAAAAAAAACAACCCCAAAAACCATTTAATCAAAAATAAGATGATAAAGAGAAAAAATAGGCTTGCAATTAAATAAAAAGGTTAGTATAAGGTTGTCTAGATTATGCGCTTGTGGCGGAACTGGTAGACGCTGCAGACTTAAAATCTGTTGGCCGCAAGGCCGTGCCGGTTCGATTCCGGCCTAGCGCACCACTTTAAAAACAAAGGCTTTCAGCAATTTTGCTCAAAGCCTTGTTTTTTATTTCAAGATATAAAATTAAAAATTTGTCCCACCATAGTCCCACTTTTTTAGAGTATTTTAGCTGTCTTTATCGTATGTTTTATGGTGATTTTAGCTTATTTGGTATGGACAATTACTCAAGATAACCAATTTTCCGGTTTAATGACTTTCACATGATTGCCCCATGTGTAGAGATGCCAATCCATTTCTAATCTGCCACCGGCTCTGAATTTAACGGTTAATGTTCCGTCCGGATTTTTAATCATGGCTTGCGTAGGATGAAAAATATAGTGAGATGCTTCTTCCGATACTTCTTTATCAAACAACCATTCAACTTCGAAAGGCTCTTCGTGATAAGCACCAAATGATTCTTCGGCGTATTTCTGCAAGTTAAAATCAGGCAAGTTTTCAATTCACTGTTTAATATTTCCACTTCTCGAATATTGCTCAAAATAAAATTGTGAACTTCGTTTCCATAATATCCGTCAGCATGATGAGCAACTAAGTAGTGATTGCGCTCACCATAAAGAAAACCATAAGGGTTAAGGGTATTGGTACTGATTTTACCTGTATTCTTGTTATAATACTTAATTCTAATTTGATGATATTCTAAAATAGCTTGCCGAATTGCATTTATAATCTTTTCATCTATTACAAGCTTTGGTCCGGGGTGACAAATAAAGCCTTCTGCTTCAAGCAAGGCTTCGGTATCGGGTTCAATCCGTCTGATTGCATCGGGTTTTATACTAGCTCTGATTTTAGCTATAATTTTCTCAAGTGCCCTACTCTTTTCAGCCATTTGCTTATTTTCAAACAACTCTTTAGCTGTTTCTAACGCCGATAATTCTTCGGCAGAAAAGTTTATAAAATCCTTTAATACGCCTTGCGGAATATACCAGCGTTTTTGATTGTTTTCGCTAATAATTTCTTCTGCTTGCGGGAAACGAGTTATAATCATATCACGCATACGTTCCGCCGTGCGACGAGAAACTTGATATTTTTCTGCAATATCGTTTAACCTTCGCTATCACATACCATCGACCATGTGAGTTGGGATATTTCCTTAGCTCTTAAACCGGCTTTGAAGCTTAATAAAAACATTATTTTGTTTCTGAGCGGATATCTAGTATTTTCCAAATAGGCTAAGACCATGGTTTGTTGCTTAGCGTTTAATATTTTTGCTTGTTTTCCTATACCCACAATATTCTCCAAGTTATTATAGTTACACAATATTTTATAAAAATTATAATGGCTTTATTTTAACCATCAACGGATTTGTTGTTAAAAGCCTTAAAAAATAAGGACTTATTATAAAATATAAAATTTCTAATAAGTATGTGTGTTTAATAGTTAATAATTCCCATTAGTTGCATCTGCGATATTTATTCCCTATATAAGATAAAGGTAATATTTATAAGGAGAGAGTTGATGCCTCAAAATCACAGGCTTTGGGAAGAATATATTTTAAATACCGGTAACAAAATTGCCTTTTTCCGTAAGTTTAAGAAAATGTCGTTAGAAACTCTGGCTGCAAAGACTAAAATTTCTATTAAGACCTTGGAGACGATGGAGAATTCATCTTTAGAGCTGATAACACCGGAGATTTCTAAACTTGCGGCTTATTTTAAGGTTGAGCCGGAATTACTTTTATCGGCAAGCAGTGTTATTGAGATAGATAAGTTACGTCTACTTGATTTTATCTTGCGTAAATTTAATCAAATGCAGGATACAAAAGCATTGCAAAGCCAAATAACCAACTGGATAATATTAACCATAACCGATGAAATAAAGCATTGGCAAGACAGTAGGAAAGAATCGGTGGAGGTCCTTTGTAAAATAAATCGCTCTCAAGAAGCACAAAAAAGAGCACAGTCTCGGGATAAAAAATTTGCACCGTTTCGCGAATATTTCAAAAAAATCCAATATCAACAATTTTTGATTAATCAAAAACAGGGAAAGAAACTAACATCTTGCCAATTTGTCAGATGGTTTATGGACAATATGCCTCAAGACATCAAAATTCCTTATACAAAAAACAACCGAATTAATAAATTAACCCAACTTGCAATTATTAATAACCGAGAATTTTTAGCCATAACACACAAAAGCTAGCTTTTATTAACTATAGGTCATTGATTTGCCAAATAAATTTTTTCAGATTTTTATAGTATTTTTAACTTTATGATGAAAGGTAATTTCAATGAGCAAATCTTTTGGAAAAATTTTTGGAACAAATGTAACATCTATTAATAAAAATAATGCCAATATAGTTCCCTATACTCGAAATGATGGCTCTATAGGTTATTATTTAACAAATTCAAACGGAAATGTTGTTTATGATTCCAAACAAAAAGATTATTTTAGAAATGTTCAACAAAATATTGAGCAACAATCCATAAAACCTTATGATAATTATATGGGCAGTGAGGAAAGGATTGAAAATATAAAACAAGGCAACAATTTATTTATTGATATAGAAAACAACCCTGACGCCGATTATGACATGCCTTGGTATACAATAGAAAAATATGGCCGAGATAATGTAAATGAAAATCTTGACATAATTGAAAAATATGCTCAACAATACAATGTAGATCCCAACCTTGTAAAAGCAATTATGTATAATGAAGATGCAACAGGACATAAGTTTGTATTGAATGATTTAGCTGATTATTTACATATTTCAAGTTCTCAGATGCCAATGAACATTCAAGGCAAAACTTGGGGAAATTTTAAGAATACCCAATATGACACCTATAATCCTGAGCAAAATATTAAATTGGGTGTACAAGTTATAAAACAGCTTCAAAATTCTATACACAATCCGACGCCCGATAAGGTAGGAACAATGTGGAATGATACCGGAGCTATGGAAGTTAATGATTTTGGAGCCAGAACCAAAACAATATATGATAATAAACCTTGGGAGAAATAAATGACAAGAAGTTTGATAATAAGTAAACGAACACTATTATACTTGTTGTGGTATTTATTTGTGTTGGCCATAGCCTCATTTATTTTTGACATCATTTGGGGAAATAATTCTCAGGGAGATAGTTGTGATATTCTTCTATGGAAGTATGGCGAGTTATATCAGGCATTGGATGGAAAGCCATGCGTTTTTACAAATGAATTTTATTTTGCCGCTTATATATCTTATCTGATATTATATCTTTTATTTGATTATGTCAGATGTAAAATAGTAGGTATGTCTCCTTCATTGTTGTGGCGAATAAGTGAAATTGGCGTAGTATTCATCATCTATTGGCTAGGCAATATATATAAATGGTCAGATTTTGTAATGGTTTATACATCTTTGTTAGGCAGTTTACAATTTCTGTGGCCTTTTTTTGTCGTGGCAATTGTTGTAAAATATATAAAACCTAATGTAGTCTTATGTTTACTTGGACTCATTATCTTAACATTCATAAGCTTATTTTTCTTTTTTTAGCCATAGCACACAAAAGCTAGCTTTTACATTTTATAGCGGATAGACAAGGCTTTTTAAAATAATTTATGATGTCCATTGTAATTTTAACTTTTTATCAGATAAGGAGAAATAACATGGACTTTTACAGCAAATATAAATCACCGCTTGGTTATCAAACCGGTGAAAATCATATTGATAGCTATGGCGTTGACCACAGCGGTTTTACTACTCGTGATGAGTTAGCTTATCAAATGGCTCGTCAGCAAAGAGAAAACCAAATTATTAAAAATTATAACAATCAAGGCATAACCCAAGACTATCCGCAACCAGGCACCAACTTTTGGGGCAACTCACCTGACAACAACTTTGGCTTCGGTTCTTCGCAAATATCCTCAAATATTGAGAATATACAAAACACGCCCGTGCCAAATGTTCAAAATCAGGCTTATGGCACTTCCGCAATGGCAGGACCAAATTCAAGTTTTAGCAATTCAATCAACCCTTATGCCAGAATAAAACAATTATTAGAACAAAATGATTATACTCAAAACCAGGAAATTAACTCTGCTTTATATCCTAAAAAGATTGGCAATGACGCTAATTCTTACCAATTAGCACAACATACTAACCCTAGTACGATGAGTGATGTTGCTAATCAAACATATATTATTCATGAAAATATTAAATTCCCGCATGATGAAGACTTGTATATGCCATTAAAATCAAAAAGTATATATAGCCCAATGTGTAGAGATTTGAATAATATTAATGCAGAAGAACCTTATATGCAGATTTTCAATCAACTTGGCGATATGGTAAGTGAATTTGAAGGTGGTTTAGAAACTAATCCTACCAAAATTGACCAACCGACTAATATGGGAATTACACAACGTACACTGAATAACTTTTTTGCTGCTCATCCTGAATATAAAGGTAAGTATCCGGACAAAGTTGATGATTTGACCAGAGAACAGGCAAATACAATTTATTGTATGGATTTTTATACGCAATATCGTATTCCAGAAATTAAATCTAAAATATTAAGAGAAAGTATATATGATACCTATGTTAACCATAGTCCTGATGAAATTGCCAGATGGTTACAGGAAGGGCTTAATGAAGTTACTTCGCAACATGTTAAGGTTGATCCAGAAGATACTGTTAGTGTTATGGGAAGTGAAACTATATCGGCTCTCAATAATCTAACTGACTATGAAAAAGCTAAATTAGATGAATATTTCTTAAATCGCCGCGAAGAAGCTTGGAAAAGAGAAAATCCAAGTTACCAAAATAAATTTAGAGGCAATTTAAATCGTATTCAAAAATTGCGAAAACGTCATCATGAGGCGGCTATTTATTAGTACCCCCCTTTATGCCAATTTAAAAAAAGCAGTCTGGCTAACAAATCACGCATCATTATTCCCTCATCAGCAATAGGGAATAATGATGCCATAGTTCCACAACGTCCGTAACAATATTTGTTTGCATTAAAATAAATTTCACTGAATTTATAAGTGTATGTTCGTAATTGCTTTACGACCTCAAGCATTTCTTGTTGTTGTTCTTCATTAAAACCTTTGATAATTTCGGCTTTAACGGCATCAAACATACATTCATTCATGGCATATGCATTTTTAGCCATTCCGGCAGTTGTTTCTTGATCTTTATCATTCATACATTTTTTTGTGCAATAATCATCCATTTCTTGTGCTTTTTTTTCAGCATAAGCTCGTAATTCTGGAGTGTCCATACGCGTAACATCAGGTTCGTTTGAGCTTTTATACTCAGGTTCTTGTGCAAAAATATTTGTACTTAAAAATAATATACTAAAAAACAGTAGAACAACCTTTTTCATTCTCAAACTCCTAAGGATAAGTTATAATAATTATAATCTCAAAAGTTGAAAATAAGGTTAAAACCTATCCTAAATCTCCATAAACACCCCGTAGATAGCCTGATTTGATAAAAGTAATTAAAACCTATACCAAATAAACCGATTGTGTCCACGGGTTAAAAAATCTGTTGGCTGCAAGGCCGTGCCGGTTCGGAGCGGGTAGTTGGTGAAAACAAGCATTGAGTACAGGTTAACTTATCCACAATTTTTAATTTATTTTTTCACAAGATATTGACTAACCCGTCGGGTGGGTATACAAATATCGGTATGGTACATTAGTGTATCATGAAAAGCGACCTATAAGATTAGGCCGCTTTTTTGTTTTTAACTCCAACGCTTTGGGCTTTTTAAGCCCAAGGCGTTTTTTTATCAAAGAAAAAAGAAAATGGATTGGTATGCAAAATATAAATCGCCGCTTGGCTATCAGTCCGGTAAAAATCATATTGATACCTATGGTGTTGACCACAGCGGGTTCACATTGCGTGATGAGATAGCCTATCAAATGGCTCGTCAACAAAGAGAAAACCAAATCATCCAGAACTACAACAATCAAGGGATAACAAAAAATTATCCTCAACATGGCACTAACTTTTGGGGCAAATCACCTGACAACAACTTTGGCTTCGGCAATTCGCATATATCTCCAAATATTGAGAATATGCGGAACCAAAATGTAAGCCTTAAAAATGCTGGGGCAGATTTAGTGGATAATGCAGTCGAGGATGTGCCTTCATCTATCAAGCTGCAACTTGGTTTAAAATTGGGACAGACTATAGATGATATATATAACGTATACAAGAAAGAAGGAGCTTACGGTATAGCAAAAAAATACGGAACGCCATCTGTTCAACAGGCTGGTCAATTAGCTCAAGATTTGCATAATATTCCGATTTCTGATGTAAACAAACATAATGCAGTTAGTTGTGTAGGAGCCAGCGGAGGTTTAACATCTTTAGCAGAAACCATCGTCGGTGGTGCAGGAAAAGAACTTATTGATTTTTATAAAAAAACAACTAATCCAGATTTAAGAAAGCAATATGGCGGTATGAGCGGTATATTGCAGGATAATTGGAAAGACTTCAAAAATGATGTTCAATCTGCTTGGAGAGGTTATAAAGCTGGCAACACACAGGTATGTCGTGACTATTTACCTAGTAACTATAAGCATTTAATTCCTTAAAAATAATGAATAGCCGATTGACAAATCGGCTATTCTTAATTTATTATTTTATAAAAATTAACTATAGGTGATATAATGACAACTAAAAAGAAAACGTTTATTACTTTAGGATTACTTTTATCAACGTTAATATTTCCATGGTCATTTGCATTTTTTATCATGATTATTCCACCGATTTATGTTGGGTTTATTGTTCCTTTTTTAATTTGGAAATTTGTTTTTAACGGCAATTTGCAAGATATTACCAATTACTCGCTAATCTGGAAAATTCCGCTTATTGTTATTTTTAATTTGGTTTTAACTCTGGGTGAAATTTTAACTTTGGTTGTTTTAGCATACTTACCCAAAAATGTTTTGTTGTCTATTTTGGTAATTGCCTTGTTCATATTGATATTAAGAATAATTGCTTATGCTGCTATGATTTGGGTATGGCAGCCCCAAATTTTTAGGCCTTTTCCCAAGATCAAATGGGGCATTATTACTGTTGTATTTATAACAATGATATCTACAGGTCGTTTGGTATATCTTATGAGTATTGCTCCTGAAAGTTCTGATTATGATAGTTATCAACTGGCTTGTTTAGAGGATAGAAATTGTGTTATTCCTTTAGCTGTTCAACAAGAAATAGACACATCAATGAACACTTTAAAAGAATTTTGGCACACACATTCTTTATGGTAACCTTCTCAATACTTATAATTACTCTCAGCAATTATTAATGAATATAGCAAAAAAGCTCAAGAATATTACTTAAATCAATCGTGGAAAAATTAAACGATAAAGGATCTAACCAATGAAAATAGCCAAATATCTTTTTTTAGAATTGTTATTTATTATCCTCGTTATCAATAGTTACTGGTTTTTTGCTGATATGGGGAGAGATAATTCGGTATGTGTTGATGTTGGCAACTATTTAGAATTCGGATGGAGTAGCTATTTTCATTGGTTTAGAGAAGATTTAAACCAAATTTGTCATTTTGCTGAAAAAAATTTATTTATGTATTTCTGGTTTGTGTTTACTTATTACACTTTATTCAAAATTATTACGGTTCGTTTTTTCCCTTTAAGCTGTAAATTACGTTTTCTAATTCCTGAAATGATTATATTTATATCAGCTTTTGGAATAAGAACTATCCTAGAAGATTTATTGATAATAACAGATGAAAGTATAAAAAATACCATAATAGGTCTTTTGTTTATGTTTTCTCCTTTTATTTTGTATATGCTGTTTCTTTACACTCTTTACCGACTTGTGTTATCGGAAGAAAAAAATATTAAGATTTTAAAAAAGCATCCGTTGCTTTTGGGAATTTTGCTGTTTTTAGTTTCGTTATTTATATTTCCGTCAGTTGCAACAATTTTCTATTGTATTCTTTTGGTGCCGTTTATCTTATGGTTTATTTATATTAAGTTACCCCAAATATTCATAACTATTTGTAACCACAAAAAACATTCAAAAAATAAATATTTTATCGGGAAATTAATATTAAGTCTGACCTTGGCTTTAAGCTGCATAACCGGTGAAGTATTTTTCTTTAGAACCTTTTATAGTGAATTATCAGGATTTGTTTTTTTTACATATTATATTTTATTTTCCGCAGTTATTCGCCTAGTCTATTATGGAGCAATGGCTTGGTTTTGGAATATCTCAGATAAGAATATATTGCAGAAAGAATAAGGTTAAAGCCTATCCCATATCTCCATAAACAACCCATGGATAACCAAATTTGATAAAAGTAATAAAACTATATCAAACAAAAATATTGATTCTATGGGATAAAAAATTTGCACCGTTTCGCGAATATTTCAAAAAAATCCAATATCAACAATTTTTGATTAATCAAAAACAGGGAAAGAAACTAACATCTTGCCAATTTGTCATATGGTTTATCCGCAATATAGCACCAACTTTTGGGGCAACTCACCTGACAACAATTTTGGCTTCGGCAATTCGCATATATCTCCAAATATTGAGAATATGCAAAATACATTGACTGCAAATATTCAAAATCAGGCCTATAATAATTTCACAGAGCCGGATACAAAATCAAGTTTTGCAGGTTCAATCAACCCTTATGCCAGAATAAAAAAATTATTAGAGCAAAATCAGGAGGTAAACAACACCAGTCAACTTGCTCAAAATTCTTTACCGAATTCGGGGAGTGATGTGGGTAATATGTCAATGGGTAATTTTT
>CASEYY010000007.1 GCA_949292335.1 uncultured Pseudomonadota bacterium | reverse complement strand
CCATTCCGACCAAGGTTGGCATTACACCCATCCAAATTATGTCAACAAACTCAAAGAGTTAGGTGTAACGCAAAGTATGTCAAGAAAGGGAAATTTTTTGGATAATGCCCCGATTGAAAGTTTTTTCGGACACTTGAAAGATGAGGTTGACCTCAAATCTTGTCAATCCTTTGATGAGCTCAAAATTAAAGTTGAAAATTATATCTATTATTATAATAATGAACGTTGTCAGTGGAGCTTAAACAAAATGACACCGGCTCAACGCCGATGCCATTTGCTTAGCTCTCCTTCTTAACTCCCCCTCGGGGCTTTTTTTATTTGTCCAATCTATGGGGTACAGATCACAAGGGTGCTTTTTTTATTTGTCCAATCTATGGGGTACAGATCAACAAGGGAGGCTATTTTATTGGTGATCACAACGCGATGAATTTCGAACTTTTGCTTACTCCAGAATATTACGAACCAACAATGCACACATATCAATTAGCTAAGACATTTTTACAACATAATCACAAATATCAAGAAATTATAGAAAATTAATTTGATATATCATTCATCACCCTTTTATTAACTCCAATGTTTTTTTCTTAAAGATAAAAAGAATATAATTACATTTTACCTTGCAAGTCAGAGTGGCACACGATACAGTTGGAGACGAAATAAAATTACTAATGGACATAGAAATGGATGTAGAGCAAGAATTTAAATTAGAAACTGATTTATTAGCAAATATTTCAATGAACGTTCAATTTAACTACACTAACTTAGAGGAATAGTCAGGATAGAACAAATATGAAACAAAATAATTGACATTGATATTTTTTTTAGATATTATATACAATAAATAAAGGTTATTTGATATGGCAAAAAAATCTCCTCAACTTGATCTATTTAACAATCTTGCTAAGCAAAGAAAAGAAGATCAAAAGTTTTTTGATAGACAAGCTCAACACACTACACAAAAATTGAATATTTTACAGAAATATTTATCAGCATATTTAGCTATATTATCTGTATCTGCGAAATATATAAATATTAAAATCATTGATGCTTATGCCGGAACAGGATCATTTGTTTCAGGAGAAGATGGAAGTCCAATTATTATTTGCCGAGAATTAGAGAATATTTTGAAAAAAGTTCCAGAAATAAGTGTCAAATATATTGGAAATGAATTGCAACAGGATAATTTTGCTAAATTAAATAAAAATCTTATTAATTTTCCTTTCATACAATTGTCACAACAAGATGCTTTTGAGTTTTTAGACAATTATTTAAACAGTAAAGAGGCCAAACAAGGGTGTAATTTATTTTTTATAGATCCCTTTAATTATCCATTTCATAAAGAGCATATTGATAAAATATTTAACAACTCCAATTGCTTTGGAACAGAAATTTTATTATTTGTTCCTATTTCTCATTTACATAGGTTTAAGGATATTGGAAATGAGAAAATTAATCAATTTTTGCACAGTTATGGAATTACAAATGTCTCAAGTGAAAGTGATTTTGCAGAGCAAATAAGAAATAAAATAAGAAGAGACTATTTTTGTGCATACTACTTACTTAAAGATGGTTGCAATTCATACTGTTTATTTTTTATTACAAAACACAAAAAAGGAATCGATGCATTTCTAAATGCAGGTTACAACACATTACATAATGAAGAAGAAAAAGAAATTTCGTTGTTACCACTTCCATGGACAACACTAGGAAAAGTTGTTGACGAATTAAAAAAACGCTCAATGAATAATATTGAACTGTATAATTGGGCTTTAAATAATAACATAGCACCAAAGGAATTGCGCCAAGAAATTATGAATAATCTTGGCAATAAAGTCTTTATTAAGTATTTTGATGATAGAAAACATAATAAGACACATTTATATCTTGATTATAAGTATGATAAAGACAATCTTTGTAAGGCTCTGTTTAGTACGGAGGGATAATTATGGTAAGCAAAATTGAATGGACAGAAGAAACATGGAATCCTATAACAGGATGTACAAAAATTAGCAGTGGTTGTAAACACTGCTATGCCGAAGTTATGGCCAGAAGACTACAAGCAATGGGAATGAAAGGATATGAAGACGGATTCAAATTAACATTACAGCCGCAACGTTTATTGGAGCCATTGCATAATAAAAAACCAACAATGTATTTCGTAAATTCAATGAGTGACTTATTTCATGAGAAAGTACCATTTAACTTCATAGATTCTGTTTTTGATACGATACAAAAGGCTCACTGGCATAAATTTCAAGTATTAACTAAAAGAGCAAATATAATGGCTGAATATTTTAAAAAACGAAAAGTTCCTGAAAATGTATGGCTTGGAGTAACTGTTGAAAACAGAAAGGAAGGACTTCCTCGTATTGATTTCTTAAAATCAATTCAAAATGTTTCTATTAAATTTTTATCTATTGAACCTTTATTAGAGGATTTAGGACGAGTCAACTTTTCAGGTATTGATTGGATTATTGTTGGTGGAGAAAGCGGCCTACAAGCAAGACCTATGAAAAAAGAATGGGCGATAAATATTCGTAATCAGTGCGAAGAACAAGATATCGCTTTTTACTTTAAACAATGGGGTACTTGGGGGGAAGATATGAAAAAACGCTCTAAAAAAGAAAATGGGCATTTATTAGATAATGAAACATATAGAGAAATGCCTAAGAGGGTTGTTTAACTACAACTTTACGAGTCCTTGCTCTTTGAGTTTGGGCTCTTTTTATTTTTATGTGATATACTATAAAAAACTCATTTTCTTGACGTCTGGTGCATTGTTTCGAAAAAAACGATATTCGTACCGAAAAATTAAAGTTCCTCATTCTCTGATGGTCTAATAAACAGAAAACGATAAGTTTTAATCCTGTTATTCCAAAGTTAAAATGTTACACTAGAGGAAAGAAAGTATAAGCAATTTTTATGAAATCCAACACAATGGAATAAAAATTGCTTATACAATAATATAAGATAATTCAGAATTTTTAAATAGAAGAATAACTTTACCGCTAAAAGTTTCTTTAACAAAGATAGTTGATTTTGCAGGACAGAAATTTTTACGTAAGATTTGATAGGTTTTAGTCTTATATTTTATCGTCCAATCATTATTGACCTTACGCAACGATATCTCATAAGAAAAATCATCGAGTTTAGCATTGTCAGGAAGTTTTCTGTGGACATTTTCAATTATTGGAGAGGCAAACTTTTTATTGTGACAAGGAAGATAATAATTTTTAATGTATTTATTAGCTTGTTGAATAGTTGTGATATTATTCAATCTTAATTTAGGTATTAATCTATTTTGATGAGTTTGATTAGAACGTTCAACACGCCCTTTGGCTTGAGAGCTAAAAGCCGGAATAGTTTTTATCTTTAGATTTTTACATAAATTACCAAAAAAGTTATTACTTTCAGTTAAATCATAATTGATATAAGCATTTCTTCGGTCAGCATAAATAGATTGGGGAATTCCCCATTTTTTTACCCATTGCCACAAAACAATCACTGCGGCACGTATTGTTTCTTCTTCATCAAAACAGCACAAATTATATGAAGTAGCATCATCTATTAAATTGATTAAACAACATTTTTTATTATCTCGACCAAACCAATAATCGAAACATCCATCAATTTGCAACATCTCTCCAAAGGCATTTTTGCGTTCTCTCCTTTGTCTGTAAGGCTTTCTTTTCCGTTGCTTGATGAGAAGATGTTCTGCCTTCATCCATAATCGTAAGGTTTCTCTATTAATATCTATTTCTTCATTTTCTTTTAGTAATTCACTGGCGTAACTTGGACCACAATCATAATATTTTTCTTTGATTAATTTTAGTATTTTTTGCTTTTGTTCTTTGTTGCAGCAATTATGAGATGCTTTGTTTTTATTCTTATGTTCCAGACCTACTATCCCTTCCTCTTGAAATCTTTGCTATGACAAGTATCACCTTAAAAGTTGACTAGTTTTGTCAAATAATCTACAATAAAAAAAGGAGATTATATTAAATGAGTGACACTATTGAAGAAACAAATTACATCGGAAAAACATGGCTTGTTGACGAAAAAGGCATCGTTAACGGTAAAATAAATGATGATAAAATAGTTATTATAGTTAATTTTCCTGGGTCTGGTATGTGTTGCTCTGCAAATGAAAAAGAAATTACGGATTTAGGCACTAAAAAAGCCCAAGAGGCCAATCAGAAAAATAAAGAACTAATTTTCGGTTCTGATGCTGACAAAAAGTCGGATAGTTGCCATTTTTACACCGCTTTTTATCAAAATAAAGCTGACAAAGCAATTAAGGATTATAACAGTAGAGAGGGAAGACAAGATTCATCAGATGCAGAGGCCATATATAACCAATTAATATCTCCGATGATTAGTGATAATTACGAGCAAAACTTGGCCAATCTCAATAAATTAGTTTTTAGAGGACACTGTTTTGGTTGCATGGTTATCTCAGAGCTGGAAGATATACTGGAAAAGAAACTATCTGAACATAATTTTACACAAGACCAGATTAAAAATCTATTATCAGCACCCAAGTGCTGCCTTTCTTCTCCGGCTTTGCAAATAGACAAATATCCTAAGCATTTTCAAACAGCAGTAATTGTAAATGCATCCGATAGAACTCTTACAAATGAGGAATATTGTGGTAAAAAATTACAAAATGACTTATGTAGTTTATCAAAATTTACCAAGGAAGATTTAGTGCATTTTAATCCAAGAAAGATAGATAATGCCTATAGTAAGAATCCCAACGCTTTTTTAGATCCTATTAAGACACTTCCCGATATTAAATTTGAAGACGTCCGTTTGCCTAAGTATACAGACGCAGCATCAAAAGAACAGGAAAATGTTAAAATTCGTATTTACAACCGTTCAAAAGTAGATGGAAATAGCTACTCAGAATTAAGAGAAAATATAAAAGAACACATGCGATCCAAAGGTGAAAAAGAAGATAAATACATAAAAAGACTAAAGAAATATTTAGGAGGGCATGAATTTAGCTTTTTTACCGAAGATGCAAAAGAATTTTTTGCAGAAAATATGCGTGCTTACATTAAAAGTGCTCAACAAAATAATGGTATGAAAAACACCAACAACATAGCTAAAGAAAGAATTGAGCGTTTGCATCAAAGATTAAAAAAAGGCACACCGAACTTATTATGCAATCCCAATGAGTTTCAAAGTAAAATAAACAATTTGAGAAAATCAACAACAGAGATAAGCTTTCAACCTAAGGGTAATAGCAAATCTTTGAAGAATTATTTACCTAAAGACCGCTCATCCAATGGAATTTGAGTTTTCAAAGATATTCTACTACCAGCAGCATAGTGTTATCTTACCAAAGTTATATATTTTGGCGGGATAACCCCACCTTTTATGACCAGCAAATAATATGGCACCACGGAAAACCTAAGCCCGCGTTCATCGTCACATACACTCCAGTCAATCGGAGAAGTATCAATATCGTTGATTGAACCTAATTTAATTAATTGTTCATCTACATTTTGTAATAGTTCTTTATCCAAGTCGGGTCTCAGAGCCGGAGATACATAAACCGCCTCAATCAAGCCGTCTTTATCCAAAGCCGAAACATCTATGGCAAACAAATTCGCTCCCTCAATAAACCCCTTAAACATTTTCTCACTTTTCTCAGTCCATTTAATCGGCTCCGAAAATCCTCTGATAGTACGGCTTCGGCCGGCAAAACAACTTTCCATCCACCTGACAACGCCTTCGTGAGTTGTTTCTCCGCCGGTTCTTTTGTAGTAATAATGTAAATCAGCTTTTGGGTTGTTGGCTAAAGACAAAATTCCTTCACTTAGAGCAGTATTCCCTTTTGTTATGTAATGGTACAATATCACGATATTACATCTCCGCGTTTATGGTATTTCTTATTTTGTTTCGCACGATAGCATATTTTATAATACGAGGCAACAAAATCAACTCCCGCTTTTTATGATGCCGGCACCGAATTTATTTTCCAACTGGTCAATAATCCGCGAAAGTTTGTCATCTTCGGGCTCATTGTCATCAAAGAAAGAAAATTGCCGGCTTTTTCCGAAATTAAGTTTGGATAAAGTAATTCCGGTTGCACGGTAAATTACCCCGCGTTTATATAGTTTATCCAAGAGTATGTGAGCGGCTTCTCGCAAGGTTCTTTCAGAATTGGTAGGCTTATCAAGCTTGGTTTCGACCTGATAAACCGCAAAGTCTTTGGTCCTGAGCATAACTGCCAAATTCGAACAATATCCGTCCCACATTCTGAGCTTTTTTGAGGCATTGTGAATATGTTCGCTCAAAGTGGAGTGGAGAAAGGTTATATCGGACGAAAATTCGGCAAAAGCGGCGGTATCCTGAATCGATTGCGGCGGCTCGGGGAAGGGATTAACCAAAGATACGGTTTCGCCCAAAAGTTCGTGTTTGAGTGAAACCCCGTTTACTCCGAATGTTTGTTTTAGCCAGCTATCAGAACGTGCAACAAAATCTCTTATGGTGTAAATGCCGTTATAGTTAAGGTGCTTAAAGTTCTCTTTGCCGATTCCGCTCACCGTATCAATTTGTTCATTACCTATTTTGGTTAAAATTTTATCAACTTCCGGCCTAATGACATAAATTCCCGAGGTCTTTTTGGCTTTGTCACTGGCCAGTTTTGCCAATGTTTTTGACGAACTGAGCCCGATTGAAACCGGAATTCCCGTGCGTTTGAGAGTTTCATCTCTGATATTGGTAATAAACTGGGTGTAAGAGGTATGATGGATTTCGTTAAATCCGGTAACATCGGCAAAAGCCTCATCAACCGACATCACTTCCACATCGGGAGTGAAATCGCGAATGGTGCCCATAACTTTTTGTGAAATTTCGTGATATAACGAGTGATGAGCCGGAATGCAAATTGCTTCCGGATGCTCGACTTTTGTCTTAAAATAAGGTTCGCCCATTTTAACGCCGATTGCTTTGGCTTCTTTTGAACGCGAAACAATTATTCCTTTGTCTCCGCCGCCGGTCATAACACAAACAGGCTTTCCTTGCAAGGAGGGGTTTTTAACTCTCTCACAAGAAACAAAAAAGCAATCACAATCTATCAAAGCAATTATTCGTTTCATAGAACAATGTTAGAACGAGCATCGTATAATGTCAAATATTATGCAATTTATATCGCAATTTTTTATCTTCGAGTAATGCTACTATATATCAAATAGCTCAGTTGGGTCTATTTTAAATTGTAACATATTGGCAGTAGCTCTTCCTCCATCGCCACCTTTGCGTTGAACCGTAATTTTCCCGATTCTGATACTACCCTGTTTGGTAATTGTAATGTCTCCCGTAGCATAATAGTTCATTACAATATTTATTGGCTTTAGCACCCATTCTGTATTTTCAATTTTTTTTATCACAAGAACCCACTCGGCCGCAAATTTTCCTCTGCCTTTTAATATATCACTTACGATTAAATACTTATTTTTCTTAAGAAAAGACAATAATAGATTCTGTTTTTCTTTCTCAATTTCATCCAAAAACATTCGTCTGGAATCTCTCGTACCTTTTTTATAAGGTTTTAATTCTCCGGTAAAAAATTGTAGAATCTGTAATACATCAAGAGGAATATTCCAAAGTTTTTGATAATCTTTAAGCCATCTTTTATCAATTTGGTTAAATCCTTTCCTATTACTAACCAGCTTAACCTGTATGTTTTGGCAATCGATTTGTGTATATAATTTTATTGTCACCGAGATTTGAACCTGAACATCGGCCTTAAAATTTCCCTTAACCTTCACGGCACTCACAGTTTCTATTTCATCAAGGTTATACCCCATGGCTTCCAGCCATTCTTGAGCTAAATAATTTGTTCTCCATGTGTTAAAAATATCAACGACATCCTGTTCGTTTTGAAAGCCGGCCTTTGCTGTTTCACTTCCCAATTTTACTAAATCCATTTAGCTCTCCGTTTTTTTTAATAACCGGCAGTAAATTCTCTGCTATGGCTTTTATAACATTTACACTCATAGCATTACCTGTTTGTTGCAGCAAAAGATTATTGGGTATATTTTTTGCCAGATCATAATGTTTTTTATAAAAGCCTTGCAGTAAAAGGCTTTCCACTCCGGACAATATTCTGATTTTTTTATTTTTGACATATAGAATTCCATTTCTTCCGGTTCTTAGAGTGGGGATATAATCTCTATACAAACGAAAATCGCTTTGTCTGGTATCCATGATTAGAAAATCTTCTTCCAACAATTCAGGAATGCAATATTTCCCACGATTATATTTATTATTTAAATATTTTTCTAAAGAATCAAATCGCACGAAAGCAAATTTAGGATCATCATTTATCAAGAAATTTTTTAACTTAGGTCTGATTAGATTACCAGCCGGAAATGTATATTTGGAATATGGTAAACTTTTTTTTATTCCCACAAAATAAACTCTTTCTCTGGCTTGAGGCAAATCGTAATCCAAGCTCGATAATATTCTGTATGTAACATTGTAGCCTGCACTGTCCAACAAAGCCAATATTTCTCGCAAGGTTTGGCCTTTATTATGATTAACCAGTCCTTTAACATTTTCTAATATAAAATATTTTATATTTTTTTCTTCTAATATTTTTTTTAGGTAAAAAATAATCTTACCGCGTTCATCATCAAAACCCATTCTCTTTCCGACAATACTAAATGTCTGACAAGGAAAACCGGCAATTAACAGATCGGCTTCAGGAAGCATTGCTGCGGAGACTTTGGTTAAATCCCCTATCTCAATTTCTTCAGTTGTATCAAAAAAAGTCTTATATGTTTTTATAGATGATGGTAAAATTTCGCTAAAACCAACACATCTAAAACCTGCGGCTTCCAAACCTAAGCGTCCGCCGCCAATTCCGGCACAAAAATCAATGAAATCCACCATCAAATACCTCCACCGATATTTAATCTTATTTTTTCATAAACTGCAATTTATTTATTGAGGTTTGTAATAAAATAAATATGTCTTCAATCAAATTTAGAAAATCTTGCAATATAAGCTTGCCAAGATGAAAAACAAATGCTTATATAAGAGCATATTAACAGCAAAAGAGGATGAAGCAGATGAAAAAACTTTTAACGGCGGTTTTGTTGGGTGGCATGATTGTTTGTGCTTCGGCACAAGCCGGTAATGTCAGATACGGCTATAATGGTCGCGGTGAATATGTGCCGACCGAAATTGACGGACAGCGGGTTGAGTACGGCTATAACGGCCGCGGTGACTATGTTCCCACCAAGATTGGCAATGACCGCGTTGAGTACGGCTACAACGGCCGCGGTGATTATGTTCCCACCAAGATTGGCAATGACCGCGTTGAGTACGGCTACAACGGCCGCGGTGACTATGTTCCCACCAAAATAGGCAATGATCGAGTTGATTATGGTTACAACGGCCGCGGTGATTATGTTCCCACCAAAATAGGCAATGACCGCATTGATTATGGTTACAACGGCCGCGGTGATTATGTTCCCACCAATATCGGCGGTTTCGGATATTAAACAAAAAACACCTGCAATCAATAAATTGCAGGTGTTTTTTATGTGTAAGGATTACCTTCCGTTTTTCTGACTTGTCAGATTTTGTATCAATGCGGTTGCATTATATTTTTTGCCCTGAGTATCAACAAATTCCTTACCGGTATTGGTATATTCCTGTTTGACTCCGTCAGGTGCAAAAGAAGTAATCTTGTCACCGTGGAATACAATAGCCTTACCACTGGGAGTTTTGGTCACAGAAGCCTTTGAACCATCTTCCATCGTGAACATAACGGTTAATACTCCGTTTTCATCTTTGCTGTCTATTTTAACCGCATTGTCGGTAAGCTCTTTTTCCATATTGTGGAATTCTGTCGACGGATTATCGGCAAATTCGGTTTCTATGGCTTTTTCCGGTTGGGTCTCCTCGGCTTTAGCTTCTTCAACCTTGGCATCTTCAGCGTTTTCGGCCGGTTGTGTCTCAGCCTCGGCCTCCGGTTTAGTCTCAGCTATGGTTTCATCGCCAGTCTCTGCAGCAGATACATTCTCGGAAGTCTCTGCACTCGGAGCCTCTTTTTGATAATCTTGAGCCATATTACCGGCAGCTTTTTGTTGTTCCGAACCTTCGTATTCGTCCATATTAAACGCTTCGACTTCGGTTTGGGCGCCTTTGCGGATGGCTTTTACTTCGGCCTTCATTTCATTGATTTCAGTTTCTTTCTTATCAATCGCCTCCGTCAAAATTTCTCTGCCGGTTTTTTCTGTGGCTTCAACATTTTCTGCCGTTTCACCTTCCGCTACTTCCTTAGTTACTTCAATACCTTCTTCTCTGACAACTCTGTCAACAATCTTTTCTTGTTGGCCGAGTAAGGTATTTTTTTCTTTGTCGAGCAACTGGGCTTGTTCGTATTTCTGCAGGTTTTCGTGTGCAATCGTCATATTTTTATCTGACGGTACGACATTTTCTACCGGAGTGTCGCTCAAATTTTCTTTAGCTTCGTTATCAAATTCACCCAAGCGAAGTTTTGACAGCTCCGCATCAAGTTTTTTGATTTGTTTTTCCAGCTTTTCCCACAAGTTGAGGTCTTTTTTCAATTCAGCCTTTTCTTTGGCGGTATCAATCAAGTCCTTTTGCAGTTGTAGTTTACGTAAGTCAAGATCCAACTCTGCCGAGGTTACTTGCTTATCGACCATATCTTTCATTAAATCGCCATGCCGTTTTTGCAATTTCAAGAGTTCAACATCGGCATTTAACGGATCTAAAACGTCGGGTTTTTCGGCATTTGCTTCAACCGCAACATCTGCATTTTCCGCAACGGGGTGTTGCTCCAAATATTCTTGCAGTTGTCTATCAACTTTGGCAAAATCTTCCACGGCTTTTTCGGCAGCTTTATAAGCAGATTTTGCTTCACCCTTAAGTTTAGCCAAACGTTTGTTGTCTCCGGATTCTACCGTGTAAGCCTCATTTCTGGCCGCTTCGACCTCTTTTTCTTCAAACATATTATGTGTATCGACCATCGTTGAGTTAGCTTTTTCAAACTCGGCTCCCTCTAAATGTTGGCGATAAGATTGTAATGTTTGTGCAGCCAATTTGTCTGCCGTTTCCGGATTAGTTTCGGCGTATCTGCCTTTGAGCACATCAAACAAAGCTTGTTCTTTTTCGTTCATTTTCGGTAAAACGAATTCCGGTTCAACAACTTTGTCTGTCGTTGGATTTTCTGTCTTGGAAGCAACAGCTTGTTCGGCAGCCGGCTCAGCTTTTTCTTCGCCTATCGGATCGCCCGCTTTTTGCTCGACCACGGGCTTCTCTTCGACCACGGGATTCTCTTCAACCACGGTTCTTGGAGCAGCCTTAGGTTGCTCTTCAACAACAGACTTCGGAGCAGTTGCTTTAGCCTTGGGTTGTTCTTCAACCACGGTCTTCGGAGCAGTTGCTTTAGCCTTGGGTTGCTCCTCAACAACAGACTTCGGAGCAGTTGCTTTAGCCTTGGGTTGATCTTCAATCACGGTTTGCGGAGCCGCCTTCGGCTGACCTTCGACTAAAGTGGTGTCATTAGTGGTTTTAACTGTGTCAACGGTAACTTTTGTTGTATCAGTTACCATCGGTTGGTTTGCATTTTGGTTCTTTACAGTATCTACCACATTGTTAACGGTATTGGTTGGAGAAGTTTTGTCAGAAACAACATTTTGCAACTCTGTTTGTGACCCTTCCAATCTGTTAAGTGCAAAATATGTACCTAAACCGGCAGCGGCCAAACCGGCTACTGCACCGTAAATCGCCGCATTCATATTTTTGCGATTTTCTTCACTTTTATTATTTCTGTAATCAGATATGGAATTATAAGTTTCAGTCAGCTGTGCACCGGAAGCACCAAAAGTATTTAACAAAGACATACCGACCTTTGCGTTAATTCCGTTGGTTAAAGCATCGCTCCACGATAACGACAATCCGCCGCAAGTTACCAAAGCAACACCTGCGGATAAGTATCCGGTAACAACTCTTGCCTTATATCCTGGTTTTTCCAAGGCTCTTTTTTTAGCTTCTTGCCATTTTTCCTTGTTGTTCCACAAGTCTTTCTTAAACAGCCAACTTCCCCAGAGTTTTTTCCCGCCGTTTTCTTGTTTCATCATTTTTTGCCGTTCTTGAACAATCGGCCATATTTTGCCCGAAGCCCAAGAATAGGCACCGTAAGCAGCCACTGCCGGTACAGCCCAGAGTGTTCCGACGGAAGCGGTTACGGCCAAACTGGCACCGATACCTACAACCGTACGCAATGAATTATTAGCAAGGCTCTCGGCAACATTAGTCATGATTTTATATTTATTTTGCCAAAGTTTTTTGGCAAAGTTGATGGAGTTGCCCAATTTTAATTTTATTTTATTGGTTGTTTCTTTAGACAACACATTAGAGAATACATTCAACAAGCCGTTAAATCTGGTTGAATGTTCCGCATGAGATGCAACGAATGCATTATCCGCAACGCGGACTTTCTTATCGGAATTAAAGAAAGATTTTACTTTGGCAAATACACCGGAGGTTTGCTTATCTTCATATACTACCGGATTCAAGAAATCTTGTCCTTCGGGTTTTTTGATATTTTCGGCACCGGCCATAATTGCCAGTTCCATAGCCGATTCATTATTGAATTCATCCTTTAACTTATCTTTTTGGGATGATTCCGAAAGTTTACCAAAATCGGAAGACAAAAGATTCCTAAACAAAATCTTCATTCTGATGTTTTCGGCAACCGTTTCAAAATGCTGTTCTCTTTCTTCGCCTTCGATAATGATGTTTTTACCATTTTCATCAAGCATTTCACTGCCGAATTCATCGGTTTTTATGATTTCGATTTTGTCGGTTATTAACTTGCTGATATGCAATTTACCGAGTTGTTCATTCAAGGTGTCAAAGTTGTCTTGCAACTCGTTGTTTTCAAATCTGTCTTTGAGTGATTTATACAATTTTTCGACATCTTCGCGTGAAGAAAAATAACCGTTTTCGTTATAAAAGGTCATCAGATCACGCAATTTTTTATCATCGTCGTCTTCAAAATTTTCCAACCACTCATTGAAAAAATCTTTATTTCCTGCCATTTTAAACCTCTCCGAATAAAAATGAATGACATATATATACACTATTTTTTCGCTAAGCTCAAGACTTTTTTGTCAAAATTTTGATTTTTTTTTAAAAATAATTGTACCTTTTTGGGGATAATATGTTGATTGGCAAGGAAAATAATTGCATATTTTGTCTAAACAGTAGCCGTTTTTTATATTGGGGGCAATTATATAAATATTAACCAAAAAACGGTATAGCAAAATAAATAAGGCAGGGAGAAACATGTTTAATTTTTTCTTCGTTAATCATTTTAGCATATCGGATCTGCTGCAAAAAGCGAATTTGCTTTATGAACAAAAAAAATTTGCCGAAGCTGCCGAATTGTACCGTAAAATTTTACAAAAAGATGCGGGGCATTACGCTGCTTTGGCCAATTTAGCGGTTTCGTATTTTGAACTGGGCGAATATGAAAAGGCGGCAGAAAAATTTTTGCAGGTTATTAAAAAGGACAGCACTAATCCTTGGTGGCACAATTATTTATCGCAAAGTTGGCAAAAAATCGGAAATTTATCCGAGGCTCTCAAAGAAGGTTGGCTGGCGGTAGAGTTAAGTAACGGAGCTAAAGAACATCAACTTAATTTAGCTTATACCGTGTATGAAGTTTCCGACGAAAAGGGTATTGCAGTCGTAGAACCATTGTTAAAAAAATGGTACGGACGCTATCCTGATGATGCCGTTTGCAAACAGTGTTATAAGTCATTTTTTCATGACAAGAATTTCACCAGATCCGAGGCAGAATATGTAGAGAGTTTATTTGATGTTTTTGCTCCTGATTTTGATGAGGTTTTGGAAGAACTGGAATACTGTTCTCCCAAATATGTAGCCGAATACCTGGCTGAATATATCTTATCCGGAGAGGTAGTAGGTAGTTGCCGGATTTTAGATTTGGGATGCGGTAGCGGACTGTGTGGAAAATATATCAAAGAAAGAATGCCTGATTGTGAAATATATGGTGTGGACATATCCGGAAATATGCTTCAAGAAGCAGACAAAAAAGGTATCTACAAACAGTTATTGAAGAGTGATATTTCGGATTGTTTCGATAAATACGATGTGGCTTTTAACATAGTGGTTTCCGCGGATGTTTTTACCTATTTTGGCACATTGGATTCCATTTTTTCTGCCGTACATTATATTTTGGATTCTAAGGGAATTTTTATATTTACGATTACGGAAAACACTATCAACGAGCAAGATTATTTTTTAACTTCCGCGTCGCGTTTTATTCACTCCGAAAATTATATTACCAAGTTGCTTAAAGATAGTGATTTTTCTACCATAAAAAAAGAAAAAATTTGTCTTCGCAAAGAAGGAGATAAAAATGTTTTCGGATATATAATCATGGCACAAAAGATATAAAAAAATCCTCGCTGAAGAGCGAGGATTTTTTACTTTACAAAAGAACCTTATTTAGATTTTTTTGTAGAAGATTTTTTGCTGCAAGAAGACTTCTTGGCACAAGAAGAAGATGATTTTTTTGTGCAAGAAGATTTGTTGCAATTCTTAGAGATTTGCTCAACAGCCATTGACCAGAAATACTCGTCCTGACCGGAAGGACAACCGGCATTTTGCCAGATGTAGTAAGCAGCTTCTCTGATAGCTTGTTCATTGTTTACCATAATCACTAACTCCAAATAAAAAATTCAATAAACATTATTTAATATACATACAAAATTTTATCCGTCAATAGCTAATCCGACATAATGCCGAAAAAAACAAAAATAAGTAAAATTTTTGATGTGATTTTAATTAAAAGCTTGCATTTAAAAAGATAAGATTTTATAGATATTTTATGGTGTTTAAAAAGAGCAAAAAAACACCTTCGATTATGTTGTTAAATTTAAGGAATTTTTCATGCAAAATTTATTATCAAAAGAAGAGATGGAAGCAGTTATAAACGGTGATCACGGCAATGTTTTTGCGGTCTTGGGAATACACAAAAATAAAGGCTCGAAAGAGGTATTTATTCGTGCATATTTACCGCATTCAAAATCTGTTGAAGTTATTGATAAAAACGGAGCCTCATTAGGCATGATGACCAAGCTTGATGAAAGAGGATTCTACCAGATAGAACTCGGTCGCACTGATGATTTTGATTATAAGTTTCGCATCACCAATGATAAAGACTATACCTATATAGCCGACGATGTATACAGCTTTATGCCTACTTTGGGAGATATGGACATCTACTTGTTGGCCGAAGGCAACCACCTTGAAATGTATAAAAAACTCGGTGCCCATATCAGAGAAATAAACGGAGTAAAAGGTGTAAGTTTTGCCGTTTGGGCTCCTAATGCTAAAAGGGTGAGCGTGGTAGGTGCTTTCAATAATTGGGATGGCCGAGTTAATGTAATGCGTAAACATCCCTCCTGCGGCGTATGGGATATTTTTATTCCCGGAATAGGAGAGGGCGAACTCTACAAATATGAGATAAAAACCCAAAACGATAATGTATTTTTGAAGTCGGATCCGGTTGCATTTTTTGCCGAAAAAAGACCCAATACCGCCTCGGTTGTTTACGACTTGAATCACTATATTTGGAATGACGCCGAATGGATGAATTATCGTCGCGAACACAATTCTTTTGACAAGCCGTTGTCGGTTTATGAAGTGCATTTAGGTTCATGGCGTCGCAAAGAAAATAACGAATATATGAGCTATCGGGAATTGGCAGATACTCTGGTTCCCTATGTGGTTAATATGGGATTCACTCATGTCGAATTTTTACCGGTTGCGGAACATCCGCTTGACAGCTCTTGGGGGTATCAGGTTATAGGGATGTTTGCTCCGACTTCAAGGTTTGGAACTCCCGATGATTTTAGATATTTGATTGACAGATTCCACCAAGCCGGAATAGGTGTGATAATGGATTGGGTTCCAGCCCATTTCCCCAAAGATGGTCACGGTCTTAATGAGTTTGATGGTACGCACCTCTATGAACACGCTGATCCACGCAAGGGAGAACACGCCGACTGGGGCACCAAAATCTACAATTACGGCCGTGCCGAAGTATCGAACTTTTTATGTGCCAGTGCATTATATTGGCTTAAAGAATATCATATTGACGGATTGCGGGTAGACGCCGTTGCTTCTATGCTGTATTTGGATTATTCACGCAAGAACGGCGAATGGATTCCCAATCAGTATGGAGGTAACGAAAATATTGAGGCTATTGCCTTTTTGCGTCGTATGAACGAACTTGCTTATTCCCAAGTTGACGGAGCTGCAACCTTTGCCGAAGAATCAACAGCCTGGCCGATGGTTTCTCGTCCGACATCAATGGGCGGACTTGGTTTCGGCTACAAGTGGAATATGGGCTGGATGAATGATACTCTGCGATATATCTCTCATGAGCCGGTTCATCGTAAATATCACCACGGAATGCTGACTTTCGGTCTGTTGTATGCGTTTAATGAAAACTTTATTCTGCCGATTTCTCATGATGAAGTTGTACACGGCAAAGGTTCAATGCTTTCCAAAATGCCCGGTGATGAATGGCAAAAGTTTGCCAATTTACGAGCCTATTATGGCTTTATGTACACCCATCCGGGCAAGAAATTGTTGTTTATGGGTTGTGAATTCGGTCAGGATTATGAGTGGAATTCCGAAGAAGGACTACGGTGGTTTTTGCTCGATTACCCGATGTATAAGGGGATGCAAAATTGCGTCAGAGATTTGAATCTGATGTACAAAGGAAATGCTCCTTTATACCAACAAGATTTCGACTACCGCGGTTTTGAATGGATAGATCATTCCAACGCCGATGACAGTGTTATTGCCTACATTCGCAAAGGTTATAATCCCGGAGATTACTTGATTGCGATTTGTAACTTTACGCCGGTGGTCAGAGAAGGCTATCGTCTAGGTGTTCCGGAAGATTGTCAATATCAAGAAATTTTTAACAGTGATGATATAAACTACTGGGGCAGTGGAGTTAAAAACGAAGGTTTTATGCAAGCACAAAATGTTGAATGCAACTATAAGCCATTCTCAATCGAGCTTCGTTTACCTCCGCTGGCGACCATAGTTATTAAACCCGTTCGCTAAGGAGAGTTTATGTCAGGTTTGAAGGTATTTAACGGTAAGCCTTATCCGCTTGGGGCGACCTATGACGGACGAGGTGTCAATTTTGCATTATTTTCGGCACATGCGACAAAGGTTGAGCTATGCCTGTTCAACCGCAGCGGTTCGGAAGAAATATCCCGCTATACCATACCTTCAAGTGAAAATAATATATGGCATATATATCTTGAGGGAGCCAAGCCCGGTACCGTATATGGTTATCGGGTTTACGGTCCCTACAATCCGGCGATGGGGCAGAGGTTTAATCACAACAAGCTGTTGATTGACCCGTATGGAAAAAAATTGGTCGGAACTTTGATATGGAATAAGGCTATTTTTGGCTATGATATTGACAGTCCGAACAAAGACTTATCATTTTCGGAGCTGGATTCCGCACCCTATGTACCCAAGTCGGTAGTGGTAGATGACAATGACTATGATTGGGCGGGGGATGTCTCGCCGCACTATGATTTATCATCAAGTGTCATATATGAAACTCATCTCCGCGGCTCCACCAAGTTAAGCCCGTTTTTACCCGATTCCAAACGCGGAACTTTCGCCGGTTTTAGTGACGATTCGACAATTAATTACCTAAAACATTTAGGAGTTACTGCGGTAGAGTTTTTGCCTATCCATGCTTTTTTTGGTAATCGGCACAAAAGAGGATATGTGATAGATAATTATTGGGGGTATGAAAGCTTTAGTTTTTTTGCCCCCGAGCAGTCATATCTTTCCGGCGGGGATATAAATGAGATTAAAGATATGGTCAAGAAGATGCACTCTCACGGTTTGGAGGTTATACTTGATGTGGTATACAACCATACCGGAGAAGGCAATCAGCTGGGTCCCACTTTATGTTACCGCGGTATAGATAACCAATCATACTACATATTAAATCCTGACAACAAAAGATATTATGTAGACACTACCGGCTGCGGTGCCAGCTTCAATCTGCAAAACCATAATGTCTTAAGGTTAGTGATGGATTCCCTGCGTTATTGGGTCGAGACAATGCATGTCGATGGATTTAGATTCGATTTGGCGACCACACTATGTCGCCGCAATGGAAATTACTCGCAAGACAGCGGATTCCTATATGCCGTTTCACAAGATGAAGTATTGCAAAAAGTAAAATTGATAGCCGAGCCTTGGGATGTAGGGTTCGGCGGTTATCAGGTTGGCAATTTTTTGCCGGGCTGGGCAGAATGGAACGATAAGTATCGTGATAATGTTCGCCGTTTTTGGAAAGGAGATCAATATCAAATAGCCGAGCTGGCTTCAAGATTGACCGGCTCCAGTGATTTGTTTAATCATGATAACCGCAGTATATTTTCAAGTGTCAATTTTATTACCGCTCATGACGGATTTACGCTCTATGATTTGGTAAGTTATAACGGCAAACATAACAGTGCCAACGGCGAAGATAATCGTGACGGTAATAACAGCAACTGGAGCTGGAATTCGGGAGCCGAAGGAGAAACCGATAGCCGTTTGGTAAAGGCAAATCGTCGCGACAGAGTTAAAGCCATGCTGGCAACTTTGATGTTGTCGTTTGGTACGCCGATGGTGGTTTTTGGTGATGAATTTTATCGTACTCAGATGGGAAATAATAATCCCTACTGTCAGGATAACGCAATAACCTGGGTTACCTGGGAAGGAATATCTGCCGAGCAGAAGCAACTGATATCATATTTTCGCAAATTGACAAGGCTGCGTAAAAGATTGGATATTTTCAAACGCAATTTATTTTTTACCGGAGCGACGGTTGATAACAAAGGTCATAAAGACTTGGCCTGGTATAAAGAAGACGGCAAAGAGTTCGGTAATTCCGACTGGCACGACGGCAATCGTCATTGCATCTCCTATCTGGTTAAAGACGGCGACGGTTTTGTGCTGGCAATATTCAATGCCAATTACCACGATGTAAACTGGAAATTACCTTTAGGACTTGGTCGAGGCAAATGGCGTTTGCTTTTGGATTCTTCCGGTCGATTTGGCGATACGGAGAGATTGGGAGGCGGAAAAGTAATCTCGGTTCCGTCATGGAGTGTAATTTTGATTGAAATAAGATAAGGAAACATCAATGGACGCAAATTTAACCAAGCTTGCAGACAGATTAGGCATAGCTACGGAGTTTTCTGACGGCGGGCTGAAAAGTAAAAAATACGATGTCGACGAAAAGGTCATCAAGTTTTTAGCTTCGGCAATGGGATATCCAGCATCAAACGATGAAGAAATAAATCATTCTTTAGACAAGCTTGATAATTTGCGTTGGCAGCAAGCACTGGAATACATTTATGTTCGGACACAAAATGATGTGTTTATAGATGTTGTTTCGGCAGATTTATCCGGCATTGAGATAGAAGCCAAGAGCGGTGACGGTGCGGTAAGGAGGCTTGATTATGAGTATATGAAAGATACGGCACGGCACGATAACTTGTATAAAGAAAGTTTGCGTATAACCACACCGTTGGAAATTGGCTACTATGATATAAAGGTCACATTGGGCGGCAAAAAATATGACAGCGTTTTAGCCATAGCACCGGAAAGATGTTATGATAATTTGCCGCAAGACAAAAAAATCTGGGGCTATGCGGTTCAACTATATTCGGTTAAGAGTAAACGCAACTGGGGCGTGGGCGATTTTAGTGATTTAGCAGAACTGGTAAAACTGTGTGCCGCTTCCGGAGCCGATATTATAGGGCTCAATCCGCTAAATGTTTTGTGTCATGATTTTCCGGAGAATGCCAGCCCGTATTCTTCGATTTCACGCGAGTTTTTGAATCCGATATACATAGATGTTGAGAAGGTTCCTGAGTTCACGGCGGCAGACAAAAAGCCTATAGAAAAGCTGTTGCAGGAATTACGAGATTCCGAATTGGTTGCTTATGAAAAAGTATATCCGCTTAAAGTCAAAATGTTGGAGCAGTGTTTTGCAAGGCTCCAAAAAGGAGAAGATAAAAAACGACAAAAGGCATATAAGGATTATTGTTCGGCCAAAGGTAAGAGTTTAGAAAATTTGGCACTGTTTCAAGCAATATATGAGGCCGAAAAAGATAAGGTTTGGGGTGGTTGGCAAGCATGGCCGCAAAAATACTCTTCACCGAAGGCCAGCGGGGTTAAAGAGTTTTTAGCCGAGCATAAGGATCGGGTCGAGTTTTTTAAATTTATGCAGTTTGAAGCCGAAAGGCAGTTTGCATTGGTAAAAGAAGTTATTGATTCGAGTAATATGAAGATAGGCTTGTATCGTGATTTGGCAGTCGGTGTCGGCAAAGACAGTGCGGAATATTGGGGCAATCATGATTTATTTATTCCCTCTGCCGGTGCCGGAGCTCCGCCGGATGCGTTTTTCCCGGCCGGACAAAGGTGGGAGTTGGGAGCATTTTTGCCGCACAAACTCAAAGAAGAAAAATATTTACCGTTTATAAATATTTTGCGGGCCAATATGCAAAATGCCGGAGCTTTGCGTATGGATCATGTAATGAGTTTGATGCGTTTGTATATTATTCCTGATACCATGGACGGCGGTTCGTATGTATACTACAATTTTGCCGATATGCTAAATATTGTAGCCATCGAAAGTTGGTTAAATAGATGTATGATTGTCGGAGAAAGCATAGGCAATGTACCGGAAGGATTTTTGGAGGCTCTGTCATCAAAGAACATATATGCTTTAAGCATATTATGGGCCGAAAGGTTAAATTACGGTTGGGGCGATTTCAGACAACCGGAAAGCTACCCGTCAAATGCTTTTGTTTCGGTAGGAACTCATGATATAGCCCCGCTAAAGATGTGGTGGTTTGGTTACGACATAGAGCTAAATTATGAGGTTGGTCTGTTAAGTGACTTAAATGAAAAAGCCGAAATGTATCATAAACGCGAAACCGATCGTAAGTTTTTGCTGGCGGCACTTGATGCGGCTGGAGTATGGCCGCAAGATAAGTTGCGTAGCGGAGATTATATATACGGAGAACAATATCCCGAAGGGATAGAAGAGGCGGTTATGAAGTTTATGTCTAAGAGCAACCCACCGGTATTTTTAGCTCAGCTTGAAGATATTTTCGGTGTCGATAAGTTGCAAAATCTCCCCGGAACCGATCGCGATAAATACCCAAATTGGAGACGCAAATTGCCGCTTGATTTGGAAGATATGAAAGGCGATGATCGATATACTCGCTGTGTGGCGGCAATTTCTGCGGTGAGATAATGGCAGGTAAAGTTTATGTATTTGACTTGGACGGTACTTTGTATAAGGCATCCGAGACCGTAGAGAAATTGGTTGATGCCGCGGTGGTCAGATTTTTTGAAACTAAATTGCAAATAAATAAAAAGGAAGCTGTAGAACTTATAAAAAGTTTGCGGGAAAGGTATTATTACGATGCCGACGCTTTGGAAAAAGAATACCCTTTTTCCAAGAAAGAGTTTTTGGAATATATTTGCGATGTGGATGTCAGCTCTTTACCGCAAGATGAAAAATTAAATAAGTTGCTGCAAGGCATACCAAACGATAAATATATAATAACCGACAGTACCCAAAAGCATGTAACCGATGTACTAAAACAAATCGGGGTCGATAAGGGTTTGTTTAGGGGAATATTTGACGGACACGATATGCAGTATTCATTTAAGTGCACCGGAAAAGGATATGAAAAATTTTTGCAAAAATATAACCTATCAGCGTCGGAATGCACAATTTTTGAAGACAACGGCGAGAATTTGCGTGCGGCCAAAGAGCTTGGTTTTGTAACCATTGGAATAGGTGGCAAGATAAGTGCTGCAAATACGCGGTTTTGTGATTATGTTTATAATGACATCAAAGAAGCCATAATGCCGGCCGAAGCAATTTTTTGTGATTAAAATGCAAAAAATTTATTGATTTTTAATAAAATCGGTATATACATACCACCCGAATGTATGTAAAAATATAGGACGGAAAGTAAGATATGGCAAGAAAAACAAAGGAAGACGCCGAACAAACCAGACAGGCGATTCTCGATTCTGCGTTGCAGACATTTTATGAAAAAGGTTTTTCGCGGACAACATTTGATGAGATAGCTCGCCGCATAAATCTGACCAAAGGAGCGGTTTATTGGCATTTTCGCAATAAAACCGATTTAATAAGTGCCATTATAGTGCAAAAGATAACAGCACAAAGGAAACTCTATCCGCAAGAGCTTCCAACCACGATTGACGAATTACGAGAAGCGGTTGTCAGCCGAGCCAACATAATCGAAAAGGACACCGATTTTAAGAGGTTTTTGTTTTTTATGGTCTATCGTATGGAGTGGTCGGCTGCGGTATTTGATAAGGTATGGTCGGAAGTTGGAGAGTTGTGTGAGCTGCCGGATAGAAAGTTAGCAGAAGCATTGCAACATTTAAAAGACAGTGGAGAAATAAAATCAGATACCAACATACAAGAATTGTTGGAAATATTAACAAGTTTCTGGAAGGGTTTGATAGACAAATACATACTAGGAGTAAAACAGGATAGGAACCTTTCCTATATGGTTTCCCAAGGAATTAATATGATTATAAACGGAGTTAGAGTGGAGAAATAGACGATGCAAGTGGTCAAAATTCAGAAAAGAAAAATAGTTCTTAATTTTGTGGTTATAATGTTGTGCATAGGCATAGGTTGGTACCTAAAGACCAAGCTTACGCCGGTAACATCAATGATGGGCGGAGCCGGTATGGTAACCCCCCATGTTTTGGTAGAAGATGTGCTCAAGACCGATGTTTCCCCGCAAAGGAAATATATAGCCTCGGTAGAAGCGATTAAGAGTGTCGATTTGATACCGCAGGTATCGGGTTATGTTGATAAAGTATTGTTCCAAGAAGGTTCGGTAGTCAAAGAAGGCGATATTCTTTTTGTGATTGAGCAAGACAGATACATAGCCAATGTTGACTTGAGCAAGGCCGCTTTGGACAGTGCCAAGGCCAATTTGGTTAAGACCGAAAGAGACTACAAAAGACAAAAAGCCTTGAGCAGCCAACAATATGCGTCCAAGTCCACTTTGGATACGGCAGAGAGTGCATATTTGCAAGCCAAAGCAGCGGTAGCACAGGCCGAAGCAAACTTGGAATTGGCTCAGATTGATTTGAAGCACACCGAAATTAAAGCTCCGATAACCGGTCTAATCGGTAAAGCCGAAGTCACCGAAGGTAACTATGTAAGTTCCAATACTCAAACCTTGGCTCGTATAATCCAAGCCTCGCCGATAAGGGTAGCTTTCTCGGTTCCGGATAAAGACAATTTATTTTTCAAAAAATTAGGTACCAGCGGATTGAAAACGCGTTTAGTATTGCCAGACGGCAGTATCTTGAATGACAACATGGTTTCTTATTTTGTAAATAACGAAGTAAATAAGAATACTGCGACCATTCCGATTTACTTGGAATATGCCAACCAAGATCGGATGTTGGTTGCCGGTAACTATGTAAATGTAATATTATCATCGGCCAAAGAAACTCCGGCGATAATTATTTCGCCGGCGGCAGTAATGCAAGACACTAACGGCTCATATGTTTTTGTTGTTGATCAGGAAGGCAATGTGAGTGAGAGAAGAGTTCAGTTGGATGGTTTGTTTGAGGATAAGCAGATTGTTTTGTCAGGTCTTGATGGTAATGAAAAGATTATTGTCAGCGGTTTGCAAAAAGTAAAAGATGGTTCTAAAGTGAGAGCCAGCTTGGTATCCAATCAGGTAGAGGAGGCTAAATAAGAATGTTTTCAAGGATTTTTATTGAACGCCCTCGTTTTGCGATGGTAATATCCATCGTATTGTCGTTGGCCGGATTGATATCGGTATTTTCGCTTCCGATTGCGTTATATCCTGAAATTACGCCGCCGGAGATTGTTGTTTCGGCGACTTATCCCGGAGCATCGGCGGAAGTAGTTGCGAGAACCATCGGTATTCCGTTGGAAGAGCAGGTAAACGGTGTCGAGGACATGATTTATATGTCTTCCTCATCGGAAGATTCTTCGTACCAGTTGACCATTACCTTTAAGGTCGGAACCGATCCGGACATGGCACAAGTCAAAGTGCAAAACCGTATTCAACAAGCCACATCCATGTTGCCGACCGAGGTGCAAAGGCAAGGTTTGACGGTTCGTAGCCGTTCGTCAAACATTTTGGGCTTTGTTTCGGTATTTTCGCCTGACAACAGTTTAAGCAGCTCGGAATTGGCAAACTATGTGCAAAATAACATGAAAAACAGCTTAGCTCGTGTTGATGGTGTCGGTGAAGTAAATGTATATTCGGCGAGACTAAGTATGCGCGTATGGCTTGACGCCGACAAAATCGCTGCCTTAAATTTGCCGTTGGCACAGATTGTATCGGCGATTGAAGGTCAGAACTACCAACCCTCATTAGGTAAAGTCGGTTCAATGCCGGGCGACGGTAAACAGCAGATAGTTTATGCTTTGCAGACTCAAGGTCGTATTAATGAGGTTGAAGACTTTAAGAACATTATCGTTCGTACGGCCGAAGAGGGAGGTTTGGTACAGTTAAAAGATATTGCTCGTATAGAGATAGGCGAAGAGAGTTATAAAGCGGCTTCAAAGTATAATGGAGTTCCGAATGTGGCAATAGCCATCAACCAGTTAACCGGAGCCAATGCTTTGGATGCGATGACAAATCTTAAAGCCGAGCTTGAGCGGTTAAAAGCTAACTTTCCCGAAGGTGTAGATTATTTGATTGGTTATGATTCGACCAAATACATTACGGCCTCCATTGAGGAAGTTGTCTTAACCTTGATATTCACTTTTGCCTTGGTTATTTTTGTATGCTATATCTTTTTACAAGACTGGCGGTCGACCTTGGTTCCAAGTTTAACCATTCCGGTATCATTGTTGGCCACTTTTGCCGTAATGTTGGCCTTAGGATATAGCTTGAATATGTTGACATTATTTGGCTTGGTATTGGCAATCGGCTTGGTGGTAGATGATGCGATTGTTGTGGTTGAACGTGTTTTAGCCTTGATGGAAGAAAAAAATATCACGCCGAAGGAAGCCACCATACAAGCCATGAGTGAGGTTTCCGGAGCGATTGTAGCCACGACCTTGGTATTGTTGGCGATATTTGTGCCGGTAGGATTCATGGGCGGAATTACCGGAAAGATTTATCAGCAGTTTGCGGTCACCATATCGGTTTCGGTATCATTTTCGGCATTAAATGCCTTAACCTTGTCACCGGCATTATGTGCGACGATATTGCGTCCGCTAAAACCGGTTGAGCATGGACCATTATTTTGGTTTAACCAGGTAGTAACCAAGGGCAGAGATACCTATGCCGGTATTGTAGGAATATTCGGACGCAAGATAGGCGTTGTAGCGGTTGTATACGGACTGGCACTATTGGTCATTGCGGGAATATTGAATATCAGCCAAACATCATTTATTCCTTCCGAAGATCAAGGTGTTATCATGGGCAATGTTCAGCTTCCCGAAGGAGCCTCGCGAGAGCGGACGCAAGCCTTTGTTGACAAGATAGTTCCTCTTATCAAGAAAGAGCCTGGAGTAGATGCGGTCATGGCCATTACCGGTGTAAGTATGATTGGCGGTACTGGCGAGAATGTTGCGATGGTAATTACGGTATTAAAGCCGTGGAACGAAAGGAAAGGGGATGAATTATATTCGACCAACATAATGAATCGTTTAAGAGGTATATTGGGAGAATATTCGGAAGCCGAAGTTCAATTATTTGAGCCGCCGGCAATTATGGGACTAGGTATGAGCGGTGGTATGGATTTCCGTTTACAATCGATGGACACCGACAATCCGCAAGAGATAGAAGCGGCATTGATGGCATTTTTAGGCAAGATGAATGCGTTGCCGGAGATATCCTATGCCTACACGACCTACACGGCCAAGACCCCGAACATTTATGTAGATATCGACAGGGTAAAGGCCGAAGCGATGAAGGTAGGTATCGGGAGTATATTCTCAACCTTGCAGTATTACTTAGGTTCTGCATATATCAACGATGTAAACTTCGGTACGCAGGTAAACAAAGTAATGATACAAGCCGATTGGAAGAACCGTAGTGATATAGATTCGATAAAGAATTTGCATGTCCAAAGCGAAAATGGCGAGATGGTACCATTGGATAGCGTGCTAAGCTTGAGCAAAGTATTATCACCGCGTGTAGTAAGCCGTTACAACCAATATCCGTCGGCTTCGATAACTGCGGTACAAAACCCGGCGGTAAGTACCGGTGAAGCGATGGCTGCGGTAGAAGAGTTAGCCAAGACGATGCCGGAAGGTTTTGGTTATGAGTGGTCTGGTATCAGTTATCAGGAGAAATCATCACAAGGGCAGATAGGTTATTTGATAACCTTGGCGATAATCTTTGGTTATTTGTTTCTGGTCGCCCAGTACGAGAGCTGGATTACGCCGTTGCCGGTTTTGACCTCGGTTGCGGTTGCCATGTTGGGGGCTCTGGTCGGATTGTTTATCACCGGTTTGCCATTGAGTATTTATGCTCAATTAGGTTTGATACTGTTGGTAGGTCTTGCCAGTAAGAACGCAATCTTGATTGTTGAGTTTGCCAAAGAAGAACATGAAAAAGGTTCAACATTGGTCAAAGCGGCAATGGTCGGCACCAAAGAAAGGTTCAGAGCGGTATTGATGACAGCATTTACCTTTATTTTAGGTGTGTTCCCGATGATTGTGGCCACCGGTGCCGGTGCAGCCAGCCGTGTAGCGATAGGTGTTCCGGTGTTTTACGGAATGCTGTTAGGAACGGCACTTGGCTTGATAGTAATACCTTTGTTATATGTATTATTTGAGAGCTTGTACCAGATAACGGTAGGCAAGCACAAATCGCAGCAGTAAATCTTGTCTAAACGACAAAAGCCCTCATTTCAAAAGATGAGGGCTTAATTTTGTCTATATTTTAGAAATAATGTTGCAAAAATAGAGAAATAGTATTGCCAAAGCTTGTAAAGTTATGCTAATATGTAACAAGATTGCATTTAAAAGAAAATACAATTAAAGGGGTACTATGGGCAAAATGTCGAGAATATGGAAGATAGTTTTAGGTATTTCTGCATTAATAAGTCTGCATGGCATAGGCTATGCAGCAGTCACCTCGTTATCAGACACGAATTATGCCGTTCGTGCCACGACCTATGGACAAACCCCGATTCCGCAACAAAAAGCCCCACAAGCATCGGACGGCCCCTCCGTTGGTTGTAAATCTCCAGTTACGTGCCCTAATAATTATATATATCATTACTCGCAATGTGAGTTTGCAGGACCTAATTATAATAGTCCAACAGACTGTGCTAAATACGAATGCTGCAATGGTCAAACCGATATAATGCTTGATCTGTGTCCAGACAACTTCATATACAATGATTCTATCTTTGAACTTGAAGAAGCAAAAAAAATAATTGATGTCGGAGTTATTGATCTGTGTTATGGCAACAATCGTAGCAACGGAAAAACTGTATTATCTAACAATGATATTTCAATGTGTCTCTACCGAGGATTAATACAATCCTTCACCGATAAGAGTCTTAGCAGTGATTCTTTTACTAAAGCCGATGACTATAATGCAACACTAGGAACTTGTACCAACTCTCGAGATGAAAGTATTAGGTATTATGGATATGTAGATCCATCGGATGAAAAACACTACAAATCTCTCATCGCTTGTCCCGCATCAAATTATAGTGGGCCAAGTACAGATTCGGATATGTGCAACGAAGATGATCCCGCGAATGAGCATGCTGCAATTCCTTGTCAGGTGCAGTGTGGTGAAGATAGCTTAATGTGTTTGGCCTTTACATGTAGTTATGACACTCTGCAAACCTGCGGAGCGTTGGTCGAAGCAAAGGAGAATGAAGGCTATCATACGACAGATATTGCTTCTGAATATAGCCTACGCACCCCTGTCGCATGTAAACAAGGTTCTAAAATTGGTTATGTTGGCTTTTATTGTAAAGGGTATGATCTTGGAAATAACTCGAGTTGTAAGCCGTTTGAAGGAGGAGGATCTGAAGATTGCCATTTCAGAGTAAATGCCACCGACGATGAAGATACATACTTCTATAAATGCACAGGTTGTGGTACTGATTACATAACCAAAGAAGAGTCTTGTGCTGACCAAGCTGATTATGAAAATTGCTTACAACAATCTTATTGTAGTTCCAATGAATGTATATTGGACAAAGATGCCGACGGAAATATTATACAAAAATGTGATGATTGGAGCCGAGACACCTCCTGCAACTATTTAATGTCTATATATCAAGTGATAGATAGACCTAGTGAAGGATGTGAGAATACATATGACAACGAAGATTTGGAAGAAGAGTGTGTATACCAAGATGCAAACGGTTTTAACAAATTAAAAACGGTTTGTACCTATTGTAGTCACTCGTACTCTTCTTTAGAAGAGGCAACAACCAAATGTACAGAGGTTAATGGTGAGCCTAGGTTATGTTCATATCAAACCGATCCCAATAACAAAGTCTATGCTGGATGTACATGTCCGACCGGTTGGAAAACCAAAAGAGATTTCTGCTCTGAGAACCATGCATTTGGGCTTAAAATTACAATTGGTTCCGAAACTTACGAAGATATAGATAGTTGTATCGACAATTATATCGTTAGTGTTGGCAAAACTTGTCAAACTTATCCGGCAGATGAGATGTATAACCAAACTGTTTATGAAAGTTTTGATTGCCCAGCGGAGTATAAAACCAAAGCAGAATGGTGTGCTGCCAATGCCGACGAGATAGTCTCAGGATACGATTGTATGACCGACTATGTCGGATATGGTACCGCTTGTACAGTTCTCAAAGTTCAGACCGGTAACGAAGCTGATATTAAATATACCGGCTATGTCTTAAAATGTCCGGATGGCCAAGAAGTGCAAGATGATAAAAATAACTGTAAAGTCAGCGGTGATGATACATCCTCCATTAATGCAATCCAATGTTATGAAGCAGCAGAAGATGGAAGCTATACGGCAGCTGGTCTCAGATATTTATGTAGATGTCCCTATAACTATGGCACCACTTGTGAAGATTCCACCAAAGAACGTGGTGGCACCGCTTGTACTTACGATACCGATGAAAATGGTCTTCCCATAACCAAATACAAAAATTGTAACTATATTTGTGGCACCGAATATGCCAAAGAATATTCCGATACCACCAATGATTGTCCCAATGTCGGCGTTTATCCGTCCGGTGTCAGAGGTGGAAACGATAATCCGGAAATGTGTACCCAGACAGGTACCAAAGAAGAAAAATATATTTGTGCCTGCCCTCCAAACTTTAAAACCCTCAACGAGTGGTGCAGTGAAGAGTTCGGCACAAACGAAGACGGCAGTATGACCGATGAGTATCGTGAATGTGTCTATAATTATACCGGTTCCGGAGCTGTTTGTCGTTATGATATTGGTAATAGCAAATATGCCGAATATATGCGTTTTTGCCCTTCTGACCGTCCGCTTTATTATAGTGAAGAAGATTGCCAATTTATCGGTGGCGAGCTTGACTTTACCTGCAATGACGAAAATGCCAACCAACGTACAGCTTGCAAATGCCTAAGCACTTATTATGATCCGGCAGCAACTGAAGAAGATGAAAACTTTTGTGATGTCCAAAATGTTACGGTTGAAAATGCCAACAAAGAAATCAAATCAGAGGACTATACTGCCGAGCCCAGTGGTATAACTTGTGATTTAGAAGGCAACGACAATCTCAAATATCGCGACTGCGTTGCCAGATGTGATGTCCTATTAGCCGATACAGCCCAAGACGGAGCCTACAGATACCTAAGTTCCGAAGAATCAACCCCAACCTCTACTTTATGCAAAATGGAGATGGGGAATGGTGCTAAGTTTGGTTTTGAAAGTCAGGCTTATTGCTCTGCCAATAATACCTTAGTTTATCCATGCTATTGTCCGGCAGCTTTCGTTGAGTGCTCGGAAGCGAATCAGCTTCCGGCCGAAAATGCCACCATGTGCCGCTCCGGTGATATTACCTATTACAGTGCATGTAGCTTTGCCGAATGCTCCGAAGAAAGCTCAACCATAGCCATAGAAGAAGGATCTAAAGAATATCAAGAGTTGGTAAATACCTATGGCTCCGGAGCCGAAATAGTGAAATGTACCTTAGATGGTGTCGAAAAATGGCAAGTAAGCTGTGATAGCTCAACCTATACTGATCCCTGCGATTATCCTTATGAAAAACCCGATGGTGATAATTTCTGCAAATACGGTGATGGTTCGACACTGATGAAAAACGGTCGTCCGCATTATCTTAACGGTGCTTGCAAAATTCTCAAAGAGTTGAGTGAATGCGGCAAAAATGTCATGATAAACGGCGAAAAAGTTACTTCCATGACCATCACTTCCGTAGTTAACAGCGAAAACGAATGTGCTTCCAAACATGGACCCGGAATTTCGGTTCAGTTGTGCGAATACGGAGCCGATACCGGATATAAAAGAGCCTACAACTGCTATTATGACCCGACCGAGTTTAAATATACCACGGCCAACTGCGGTGTTCGTCATGATTTAACCGGCGATTATGTAATCATTAATGGTAAAAAGACCTGGAAAGAGTGCCTATGTGCCAGCGCTTACAAACATCATAAATACAACTGTGGCGGTTTGCTCTCCGGTAACGCTTGTCAGCAAGAAATAACCTCAGACTTTATGCGTAGAGATTCTTCGGTTAACGAAGCGGTAGATGAAGGCTATCTCAAACTTGGTCAGAGCTTGCCGTTATATCCTTATTGTGAATGCTCAGCCGAATATACCGAAGTTTGTGATGAAGACGGCAGCGGTCGTTATCAAGGCGTCGGCACCGCTTGCAACGGCAAGTATAAGTCTTGTCAATGTGTGCCCGATGAATTACCCGAAAACTGGGCCGATAACTACTATGGTTGTCCCGGCGGCAAAAAACCTACCGGCGTATGGAAAGATAACGGCTGCGGCAAGAAATACTACCAATGTTCGGTTATAGAGTGTACTTGGGAATATACCGAAAAATGTGATTCTCCGCTAATTCCGGTTGGTCAGGCTTGTCAAGACAATCAAGGTAATGTCGGTGGCTACAAGGCTTGCTCTTGTCCGGCAGAGTATAAAGTATGTCCTACCGGTCAGGTTGGTGTTGGCGAACCCTGCAATCTCAAAGGTGTGTCCTATTACAAAAAATGTGAAGCCCAAACAAACTGTACTTCCTTGGCAACCGAAACCTGCTCAGGTCCGCTGCAGATTGGTGTAAATCCTTGCACTCGTGACAACACCACCTATTATGAATCTTGCACCTGTGCCAATGGTTATGACAAAGTTTGCGGCGAAGGTGAGGTTGGCGTCGGCAATTACTGCGAACTCAATGGGGTAAAATATTACAAAGAATGCACCAAACCTGAGACCAACGAATGCACCCCCGGACATGTTACCGCTTGTGATACCAATCAAGAAAGCTATTCGCCCTGTGTATCAACCGATGCCGAAGGCAAGCAGACTATCAAATACTTATGTAAATGCCCGAGTAACTGGCAAGCTTGCGAAGGCGGTAGTGGGGATAAATGTACACAAACCAATGCCGACGGCAGTAAGGTAACCTATTGGAGCGAATGTAATGCTTCGGCTGCTAATTGTACTCCGTTCCAAGAAGAGACTTATAAGGTTTGTACCTCTGCCCAAATCGGCGAGGGTGGTAGCTGTACCTCAACCACGACAAGCACCGGCGAAGATGGTTCATCAACCTCTGCCAGTGTGGTTAAATATGCTTCTTGCCGCGATACCAACAATTGTTTGACCAATGGCTTCAAATATTCTTGTTCCGGTTATGATCCGGCATATTTAGGCGAATCCTGCATTGATGAAAACGGCAACAAGCTCTACAAATCTTGTCCTTGTCCCAGTAGTTACAAAACTTGCGATACCCAAAATGCCACCAAAGGCAAAAAATGTACACCTCTGAATTCAGACGGTAGTTTTGGCACCACGGTTTATTCTACTTGCGAATGTGACCGCACCAAATATAAATATACTTGTCAGGCATCAGAGACCGGCAACAAAGGTATTGTTCCGCCCAGCGGCAATGATTACTGTGAAGTTGTAGAAACTTCAACCACTACCACCACCGATCCCGATACCGGCGCAACCTCTACCTCAACCCAAGAAACCAGAACCAAGTATTATAAGAGTTGCGAATGTGCCTCTGAATACAAATATTCATGCTCCGGAGCATCTGCCGGCGAGGTTCTGCCCTCTGGTTATGAGAATGATTATTGCCAAATAAATGCCTCAAAGTTTTATAAAGGTTGCGATTGTACACAGGAATATTCGGTAACGGCTGCTGATTGTAATGCCGAACCAGGTGCCATGGTTAATGTGAACGAAGGTTCATGTGTGGTCAGAGGAGTTGTTCCCACCAGTGAAGGCGGACTAAAAACCAACGATACCTACTACAAAGGTTGTATGTGTAAACCGCAGTTTACTCTGCCATGTACCGATAATAACAGTTATGATCAGGCAGGTTTAACTTCTTGTAGTCTTAACGGAACAGATCTTTATGACAGATGTCTCTGTAAAAAAGATGAGATGGTAATATGTAATCAGTTTAAAGGCGCAGATAATAAACCCGACGCTAACAACACTGTTATTGGTAAAGGCTCTTGTATTGACCGATTTACTAATGTCGATGGTTCGTCTTATTATTCTGGTGATGAATACTTTGAAAGTTGTTCATGCCCTAATGACTACAACATTCCGGCTTCAAGTTGTGATGCTGCAGTACACATAATTCCGCAGCAGTATTGTCATAGAGGAGATACCAACGAAAAGTTCTATAACGCATGCCCTTGTGATGCAGACCTATTTGATACATCGAACGGATTAAATTCCAATGATGCCGAGGCTTATTGCACAGGTAAAGGCTTATCTGTCGATGAAACATATACAGGTCCACAATTCTGCAAAGACCCAAAAGACAACGATACATATTATGCAGCAGAAAGATTGTGCGGATGCGATATTACCATAGATACGGAAGTCTATAAAGAGTTTGCTGGTAAATATGATAGTGTTCAGCAGATGATATCTGCTTTGGGTGAGACAGGAGTGTATAATAGAGTAAAAGAGAAATGTGGCCATGGCTATAATGCAACATTTATTGCAGGGTGCGAACATAAAATATATTACAAATGCTCAGTAGATTTAAAAGAAGATGTTACATATTATGATAGTGAGACGTGCGGAGTAAAAAGTGCAAATTTAAATGACGGAGACTCATCTGTTTTGGAGCTAAGTGAGGTTGGAGCATCTATTAATGCTTCTTGGGAGAGAGATATATGGCTCCCGCTGAATTTATATACTAAATGTTCATGTCCAGCATCTTATAACAAACCTAACAGTTGCCTAGAAAAAGGAGCAAATGAAAGTATAATAACTCAACTTCGTGATGGTACATTAGAGGGACCTATTTGTTTCGATTACGGAAGGATATCCGGTACAAAATCTCCTCAAATGACAACGAATGGATTTATAGGTGGTACTTGTAAGATAATTACAGAAGGCGAGGAGTGCATAGATGACGATGGCGTGCATTACAATTGGAGCATGTGTAGATGCGATACTGCAGAATTTTCAACAGTGCCTGCCGATAAAAGAATTGATTTTTGCACTGACTGGGATGACAAAGGTGTAACTTGCCATTTTTATTTCTGTGTTGATAACTACAATGGTGGTAACATTCGTAGACGCAGTGATGACAACAAAGGTGATAAAAACTGGAAAGATTGGGGAATAGAAGAAGTAGAAGACGGTAGCGGAGGATGGCAAGAACTAGAGTGGAGCGATAAAACTATCAAAGCATGGGACAAATTTTAACCACTTCCTTTAACCTTATCTGATTTTATACAGATGGTTTATAGGTAATTTTCCCCCGTTCTGGTAATAGGGCGGGGGATTTTTTTGTAAGCGCATATTATCACAAGATAAACTGCCCGCTGCAACTAAGTTTCAAATATTATTGATTGAAGAAGCACTAAAATATTGCAAGATTGTCCTATCTTTATTTAGACCAAAGCCCCGAGTGTTTTCGGGGCTTGGGATAAAGCATCAAATAAGTCTTTGGTTGCAATGATATTATCAAGCACCTCGAGCAGAATTATGATTCTTCACGGCTTCGCGTAAATTAATAGCTCTGCTCTTACCAGAGTTTGCTTTATTGAAGGTCGACATTTTTCCCTCAACAACTTTACCTAAAATTTGCCCGCGTAATGTCGTCTTTTGCCCCGGAGTCAAATCTTTTGAATTTTCAACACTTATCAAATTCTTAACCCCCTGCTTGGCATATTTGGGCAATAATTTAAATGCATCATCATTTTCAACTTCTTTTATATCTTTATCCTTAAAGTTTTCTGCTATTTTTGCTACCGTCGAAACTATGGTGACTTTATTGATGTCGTGAACACTCCTTATACCGGCATTGGCTTTTTCATCATTAATCCATTCCTTAATTTCCGAAGCTTCTTCCATCACCTGAAGCTCTTTAGCCGCGGCAACTTCTCTCAAAAATGCCGCTTCTGGCGATTTAGCACCGAATGTATCATTAATTTCGGCAAAAGCTATTTTTTCTCCTTTTTGGATACCTTCAATCATTTTTATCTTTTTAATTTGTTCTTCTTGTGAGGCCGAGTTTGATACTGCATTAATCATCACCTTTTCAATGCTCATTTTTTCTTCCGCTACCTTATCTGTATTTGGTGTTTGAACCTTAGGTGATTGTTCGGCAGTATTTTCATTCGCTTCGTTGTTTTTGGCTTGCTCTTCTGATGTTTTAGCCTCTGCCTCGGGTTGTTTTACCTCTTGCTCTTGCGTCTTTGCCTGTGCTTGAGTTTCCCTCCACTGAGCAACCTCTTTTTCTACCTCTTCGCGATTGTTTACCACGATGTTATTCTCGGCAAATTTTTGTAGCATTGCTTCTTTGGTCGCTCCGTCAAAATCACCGTTTAGGTTAACATTGGTAATTCCGTCGGCAACCATTTGTTTTACCAAGACATCAATTTCATTACCCTCCGGAGGTCTCTTTTGTCCTTCGGCATCACGAGCCGAGATAAAATAATCATTACTATCCTTGCTGGTTCCGACAACCAAGGTATTGCCATTTTCGGAAGTGTAGAAATTCTCTCCGTCGCCTCTGGTATAACCATCAAGACTAAAGTTAAAGAACTTATCGTCATAATTATACTCACTTCCCAATTTTGAGGTTCTGCCGGTTGAAACAGTCTCGTTTACCTCCTCGGGTTGGTTCTGATATTGTGCCGCTTCTGTCTCTAAAGTAGTTGTATTTTGTTGTTCTTGCTGATTAGTTCTTTCTTGGTCGTTTTCGGGTCTTTCTTCGGCCGATTTTTCTTCTGTAGCCACCTTTTTAGCGGTTATTTTTTGTTTAACACTTTCAATTTCGTTATCGGACAGCCCTTGTGCTTTTAAGAAAGCATCGGTACTTTCAAAGCCCAAATCCTTGCACATCTGTTGCAAAACGGCATCGGTTGTAATTATTTCGCGATTAACCAACGCATTTTCCGGCAGCTGACCTCCGTTTAATTTTATATATGCTTGTAGTTTTGGATTTTTAGCCGATGCCTCGGCAAACTGATGTTGAATCTTCGCAACTTTATCATTCAATATCTTACTAATCTTATCGAGCGGTTTGTTTTTGCTGTCAAATTCTTTTGCTCCTAGGGCTTCCAGAGTCGTTTCTTTTAATTTACCTAACTCAGAGCTTCTTTCAATGCAAGCTTTACTCATAGCCTCAAGCTGAGCCGCTCTTTTAGCTTGAGCTTCAATTTTTTTCCTGTCAAAATACTGGTTGCCGGAGTTTTCGGCGGCAAATCCGGCAATTTTGTCTTGCAAATTTTTCAAATCTCGCTGACTGGCTTTTTTTAATATCCTTTTTTGTAAACGTTCTTCCGAAGCTCTAAAAAACAACTTAAACTTAGCCCCCAGCTTTTCGCCAAATTGCTTACTCATCCACTTTGTTGAAGCATCTTTGTTTTTTAGTTTCATAACCGCTTCAAGTTTTTTAGTGTTTCTTGTGACCGCGTTATCATTTCGGTCTGCAAACCAACCTCTTGCTTTATAATAATATTTTGATACTAAATTGGTCGCATCATTTTCTTTTGTCGAATAATAAGCCGAAGGATCCATATCGCGTATGGCCTTTTCAATTTTTAATCTCGGCCGTAATTTCCAAGGAGATAGATTGTCCTTTTGTGATTGAAGTTGTTTTTTCAAATCATAGTAATTATCAAGAGAACCTTCAAGCATACGATTTGCTGCCGCAATTTGAGCCTCTTTAATCAAATCATTCACATCATCTTTGCCACTGCGTTTTTTATAAGAAGCGATTGCATCGGTCAGCTCTTTGCCGTCAACCTCAACCATATTTTCGCTTACCGCCATACCCGTAGTTGCCATGCCGGCTCTGACTTTGCGGTCGGAGGCAAAATCTTTTACTGTTCTGGCGGCCATTTTTTCTTGTTCTAGCAAAATGCCTTGTTCGCCGCCTAAGAGCTCATATAATTTTTCTTTGTTCTCAGGTGTGTTATCAATAATGAGCTCACCTTTGAGATATTGATCCAGAAAGAAATTGAAACTCTTTCGGGAGCTAAATTCTCCGCTCATAAATTCTCTTCCGACAAATTCACGGCGATCTTGATTATTGTTTTGGGCTTCAAACTCAGGTGATGTATCTCTGTCATCAATAGGCATTTCAAAGGCTCCTCATAAAATAATGCTATATATACAAATAATATCATCAAATGGGTTAATTATCAATTAATATGTCAAAATTTTGTCAAAATTAACAAATTCGTAACACAAAAATTGTGTATAAGCTAAAGGGGTACTTGTAGTTTTAATAAGCTTGCCGTAATTTTATAAAAAAGTGTGGTCTAACAAGGGATTTTTAGATGAAAAGGTTAGGGCTGTTAGTTGTTTTGTTAGCCTTTTTAGCACCGTATCCGGTATCTTTTGCTACCGAATACGGAGATTTGTACCATGTCGAATGGTGTCCGTGCAACCCCGATGACCGCTACGGCCCCGACGGAGCCGAAGTCTTGGGTACAACGGTTATGTGCCCTTGCGATTCTACTTTCGATGGCTATAAAAAAACTCTGGAAAAAGACCTGCGTGAAGTCGAACGACAGACCAAAAAAGCTTTCCAAACCGCCAAAAGCTATAAATATTATGTCGGTGTCGATTACAATAAATCACAATTCAAAAGTTCCGGCGGAGTTACCAATTTTGATGAGTTGATATTTTCTCAGGTTAACGGATTGGATGTACCCAACGATTTAATGCTTGATGACCAAGATAATATCGGGATTGTACTTGGAACCAGACCGCATAAGAATTTTGGTATTGAGGCCTTTTATAACCGCACTTATAACAAAAATACCGTCACCCAAATCGATAATGAAACTATCGGTCATATCGATTACCATATGGTCAATACCTTTGTCAGCAAATATCAGGCCTATGGTATTGACTTAATCGGGTATTTACCGGTTACCGATTATTTTGACTTTTTGGCTTTTGTAGGTCTCGGCAAGTATGAGTTTGATAATAAGGCCACTTTTGAGAAAAACTATCTCGAGGGTGGAACCGGCACTCCGGCGGTTGATACTTCGTCGTTTGACTTTAGCGAAAGCCAATGGGCATGGCGTGTCGGCGGTGGTGTGCAATTCAATATCGCCCGCGGCGTCGCCTTAAGAAGTATGTATCGTTTCATAAAAGTTAACGGTGATGTTGTTAAATATCTACAAGAATTTTCGGTTGGTATTCGTTTCTTGTTCTGATGTCAAAGGAAGGACCCTTTAATATATGAAAAAAATTTTGGTAATTACAGCATTAAGTATTTTTCCCGTAATGGCTTACGCCCAGTATTACGGTGAATATTATAATGCCGGTTACTACAATACCGGAAGTTACAGCGGTAGCTACAATACCGGAAGTTACAGCGGTAGCTACAATACCGGTAATTACGGCAATGCCGGACAAGTAACGACAAGTTATGGCAATGGCAATACCAATACCTCATCGGCTGCCAATAGTAATTATATCCCCGGTACCAACTATTATGCTCCGCATAAAATCCAACCCAAACAGCAACGCGAAATCGGGTCGATATCGGTAGGTGCCGATTATGTCTTAGGTTATTCCTCTTACAAAACCGTTGACTTTGTGGTTGATGCCGCTTTGACCGATGGACAAGATTATGTTTCCGATACTAAAGATCTTGATCGCAGTTATAGCTCATTATCGTTAAACATCGGTTGGCGTCCGCTCAGATATATCGGCTTGGAAGCATTTTACCAAACCTCACTTGATGATAATAAAGTTACCTATACCGAAAGTTACAGCCATTATCCTGAGTTTGCTCGCGGCGAATACACAACTTCATATAAGGTCTATGGTCTTGATTTGTTAGGCTATGTTCCGATAAATGATTATATAGATTTTATAGCCTCAGTCGGTGTCGGCAAATATGATGCCGAGGCCAAGGTTAAGGTAACGGCCTATGAAGATACTTCGTACAATAACTTGCGGTCAACGAGTGAAAAGTTTACTGATTCCAAATGGGCATGGCGTATCGGCGGTGGTGCCGAAATTTGGTTGAGCAAGCATCTCACCTTTAGAATAATGGGGCGTTGGACCAAGATTGACGGTGAATTTATGAAATATATTACCGAAATCAACTTCGGTGTCAGATACCACTTCTAAAAATAAAAATCAGAACAGTCCTTTTTTGTTTAAGGCATCTTCAATTCGTCGTTTGGCGAGGTTGCAGTACTCCTCATTGTTATCAACGCCGACAAATTTGCGATTAAGCAACACCGCGGCGACACCCGTCGAGCCGCTTCCCATAAACGGGTCAAAAATCAAATCACCTTCATGAGTTGAGGCTTCAATTATTCTGGTTAATAAGGCCAAAGGTTTTTGTGTCGGATGCTTGCCGAATTTCTTTTCTTCGGGAGGAGTGGCGGCAATCGCCCACACGGTACGCATTTGGTGATTTGGTTTTTTAATAAAATCTTTGGGAAAGTTTCCGTTTTTCATAGCCTGATAGTTAAAGTAATGTTTGGCTTTTTTGTTTTTTCTGGCCCAGACCAAGCTCTCATGGCTCGCGGTAAAATATTTGCAAGAAAGGTTAGGGCTGGCATTTGGCTTAAACCAGATAACATCGTTAAGGATATGAAATCCCAACTGTTGCATGGCATAACCGCAAGGGTGAATGCTATGGTAGGTTCCAGATACCCAGATGGTTCCGTTCGGCTTTAGTAATCTCTGGCACTCGGCCAACCATTTTTTATGAAATTCAAAATTAGCTTCAACACCGCGGCAGTTGTCCCATTTACCTTTATTTATGGATACTAATTTGCCGTTTTGGCAACTGGTTCCCACATTTGATATCATATAGGGAGGATCGGCAAAAATCATATCAAAAGACGCATCCGGAATATTTTTCATAAACTCGAAGCTGTCTTGATTAAATATTTTATAAAAATCATCCATTAATCTGTCTCCCTAAGTGATAATATGCCGCCGGCCGGATTTTTATTCAACAGCAAAACCATTTTAATCCAACAAAAAAACACCGCTGTAAACAGCGGTGTTATAAGGTAAGGTTTTTATTATCTAACTTCTTCAATAACGACGGCGTCAGAATTTCTATATCTTACCTGCGAATTTTGACACCCAGTACCGGGGCAAGAGACAGTTTCATAAGATACTTCGGCAGAAGTTCTCGGCTCGTACACGGTCCTGGTTGTAGTTTTCTTGTATACGACCTCAACCGGCTCTTTGGTCTCGGTCACAGTAGGAGCACAAGTGTTTTGTTGGCATCCGCAAGAATTGCATCCACAAGCGGCTTGCTGGGACACAATTTTAACCGGCGGGCAGCAGCTACGACAACGGGAAGGTTCACGATAGCGGAACACCGGTGCCGGCTCGACAGCCGGAGCTTTACGGAAAGTATATTTATAGCAAGTCCTGCCGTCAAAGTAATCGCAATCTGCAGGAGCTCTGGCAACTGTACGATAAGTCTCAATCGGTTCGTCAGCAGAATCAAAGCAAGCACAACCGGATAAAGTAACGGCGGCCAAGAATAACACCAAAAACTTCTTCATATTAAAACCCCTTTGTAATTAAATTTTGTCCAAAAAACTCCAATTTTTATCCAATATAAACAATATTTTCTACAAAATCAAGCTTTTAAATTTTCGGCAAAACAAGCAGTTATTTTGTAGGAGCCGGAAAATGTAATATTTTTTTGGTCGGCTTTTTGTTGTTCTCAACTTCAGGCTTATATCCGCCCTCGGTACATAATAATTTATCCGTGTCATAAATTTTGCATTTAACTGGCTTAACTGCGTCTTTTTCAACTAAATACCCGTCATTGTCTCTGGCAAAAACCAAGGTGTTGCAGCCAAGTTGTCCGCAGTTAAACGAAGAATTCAAAATAAATACAAAATCCTGATTGGGATATTTGGCAACATAGAAATCATCAAATTTGACTTCCTTGGGTAATTCGTCGGCAGCCGGGCCGAATTCCCCGTCAAATATGTTAAAAGTTTCTTCTTTTGTAATAGCAAGCTCATCCAAATTTTCGCTGGCGGCACTATAAAACAAATACAGCTCGGCAGCGTCTGTTTTGGCTGCAATTCCCAACAGCATGGTAGCTAACAATGCGGCATATCTCATTTTTTTTACTCCGCTTTTGCATAAATATTATGCAACAAAGGTTAAAAATTAAATACTTTTTAGTAGTTTACAGTTAAATTATTAAAATAATCTTTAACATAAGCGAGGAATTAAAATGAAATTAAACAAATTGGTAAATACTTCAGCAGATGTTGAAATCAAAGGGATAACCAACGATTCAAGGGAGGTTTCGCCAGGCTTTTTATTTGGAGCGCTACCGGATACGGCTTATGTCGCCGATGCTGTTGCTAAAGGTGCGGTAGCGGTCATTGTTCCGCAAGAATACGATGGAAAAGGAGTCAAGGGCGTAGAATTTATTCGCTCGGAGAATCCGTCTTATACCTACGCACAGGCAGTTGCCAGATATTTTGGTAAGACACCGGAACATTTAGCCGCAATCACCGGGACTAACGGCAAGACCTCTATTGCCGATTTTGTGCGTCAAGTCTTGACCATGATGGGGTATAAAGCCGCCAGTATCGGCACCTTGGGGTTAATTGTCGGTAACGAAGCCCCGATTCCATCGCCGAATACAACACCCAATAATGTGGCTTTGCATCGTGAGCTCAAGCAAATAGCTGACGATGGGGTCAACTATACGATTCTAGAGGCATCGAGTCATGGTTTGCACCAAAATCGTCTTGGCGGGTTAACCTTCGAAGTAGCGGGCTTTACCAATTTGACCCGCGACCATCTGGATTATCACAAGACTTTTGAAAATTATCTTGATGCCAAATTGATTCTCTTCCGCCAAAATTTAAAACAAGGCGGCACGGCGGTTTTAAATGCCGATATTGATGTATACGGCAAAATTGCCGCAGTTTGTGAGCAGAGAGGACAAAAAATAATATCATACGGCGTCGGCGGGCAAGATATAAAGTTGCTAAACTCCGAAGCTTTACCACACGGTCAAAGATTGGATATTGAATATTTCGGGCAACAAAAAAGTATTGAAATTCCATTGGCCGGAAAATTTCAAGCCATGAATGTGTTGTGTGCTTTAGGAATATTGGCAGCATTGACCGGATTGCCCGATGATGTGGTACATTATATTGATAAGATTAAAGGTGCTAAAGGCCGATTGGAGCTTGTCGGCACCACGGTTAACGGTGCCGGAGTTTACGTAGATTATGCTCACACGCCGGATGCATTGGAAAATGTATTGCAGGCACTGCGTCCTCATACTCAAGGCAAATTGCATGTTGTTTTTGGTTGCGGAGGTAATCGCGATTCCGGTAAGCGTCCGATTATGGGAAAAATAGCTCATGATTTGGCCGATGTCGTTTATATAACCGATGATAATCCGCGTTTTGAAGAAGCTGAGGATATCAGAAACGAGATTATTCCGGCATGTCCGGGAGCCTATAATATAGGAGACAGAGCCAAAGCCATTCAAATGGCCATAGATAATCTGTTGCCGGGGGATGTTCTGGTGGTTGCCGGTAAAGGACACGAAACCGGCCAATACATAAAAGGTGAAATAAAGCACTTTAGTGATCATGAAGAAATATTGAAAAACATATAGATACAAAAAAGGCTTGAACCTTAGGTTCAAGCCTTTTTTTAGTCGACATCATTGTCTAATATAATAAATTCATCATCGGCAGCCATATTTAAAACTACTCTAGCCCTCTCATCTAACAAGTCTATATCTAAACTGTTATCGGACAAATGTTGCACTTTTCTTTGCAGTCTGTGCAGTTGTTCGGAATATTGTTTGGCTGTTTTCTGAGCTTGAGCAATTTCTTCTTTCAAGGCAAAATATCGATAGATGTTTCTTTCGCCGCAAAAACTGTGAAATCCGAAATAGACCACAATAAAACAACTTATTACTATCAACCAATATTGTCTTAATTTTTTTTGAATATCCAATCCGAAATCCATAATATTTAAACGCCTTTTATAATTTTATATTTTTACGAGCGAAAAGACTCGCCTGCCGTTTTTGCTATGAATCGAGTCAAACAGATTTAGGTTAAGAATTGGTTTAATGCCGATAAAATTTAATAAAAAAATCCTGCCGATTATGTACGGCAGGATAAAATGTAAATCTGCTTTGAAATTCTCTACCAGTCAGACGCGACACAGTTATTTCCTTGCCATTTCCACGCCGTAACTTTGTCATTTTGCAGCAAGAATACGGTTTTGCAGACATACTCGACCTCATATCCCGGTGACCAGAACGGGCTGTCAAAATCATAATCATTCAAGAACGGATAGAATACGCCGTCTTGCCCGTAAAGCTCACCTGCCGGAGCATAAGTGTAATATTCGGAAGGAACAAAAACATTATCAACATTGGTATAAGCCAATACGGTTGTGTTATCGTTTATAATTTTTACTGCCGAAGGAGCACCGAATTTTTTAATAATTTCGGCCTGCGACGCTCCCATATATTTATTAAGCATATTATCATAGTCTTGAGCGGTTGCACAAGCAGCAAGCAAAGCAATCGCACCAAGAGCCAGTACTTTATTAAATAATTTCATCAAACTATCTCCTTATGAAAAAAAATCCATAAGTATAGATAAGCGGTAAAAAATATTTTTCAACTAGTGATAAGTTCTGATAAGCGAACTTAATATTCCTTGTACTTTCACGCGTGATGCCGGAAGTTTTCTGGTTTCATAAGCCTCATTTTTGGGGATTAGAAAGATATTTTGTCCTTCTTTTTTAATTTGTTTGAGGGTTGCTTCGGAGTTATCGACCAAAGCCACGACAATATCACCGTTTTGAGCCGTATTGGCTTTTTTAATAATAACCGTGTCACCGTTAAGAATACCGGCCTCGATCATGGAATCTCCCTCTATTTTAAGGGCATAATATTCGCCGTTTCTGATCATATCTGCCGGTACGGATATTTTATCGGTTTCGTTTGCTATTGCTTCAATCGGGGTACCGGCGGCAATCTTACCATATAGAGGAATTTCGACATCATTGGCGGCCACAAGTTTTTCTTTGGCTTTTTCTTCGGCAATTATGCTTGAGGGCTTGAGTTTGGGAAGTTTAAGCACTTCCAAAGCCCGAGCTTTATGAGGAAGTTTGCGGATAAAACCTCTTTCGACCAAAGCGTCTAACAGGGCATGAATGCCTGATTTGGATTTTAAGCCGAGGGCATCTTTCATCTCGTCAAAAGATGGGCAACATCCGGTTTCTCTGGTGGTTTTATGGATAAACATCAAAAGACGATATTGTTTAGGTGTCAACATTTCACGCAGTCTCCCTTTCAGTGATTATATATATGTTCTAATTTAGTTCTTAACTGATGTCAACAATTTTTACGGTTATTAAAAGATTATCGGGATGATAAATAGTTATTGAAAAAATATTTTGAATATGCTTATATCGGAACTAGTTGTTTATAAAAAATTTTTTAGGAAATGAAAATGACAGTTGAAAGCAATATTCATCGTGAATCGAGACTCAATAAGTTAAAGAATCTTCAAGACAGAGGTTACAATCCATACCCGTACAGATATAAACCCACGGCATTTGCCGCTGATTTACAAGAAAAATATAAAGATTTGGCCGCCGGTGTCGATACCGAAGACAGAGTGGTAGTCGCCGGTCGAGCCATGGCGGTTCGCAATAACGGTATGTTTATTGATATTAAGGATTACAGCGGTAAGATTCAGGCTTTTTGCCACAAGAACCACTTATCGGAAGAAGATTTGGAGATATTGAAAAATCTTGATGTCGGAGATATTGTCGGTATTTCGGGTTATGTCCGCCGCACGCCGCGAGGTGAGTTATCGATTGCCGCCGAAAAATTTGATATTATATCAAAATCTTTGCAGGCCTTGCCGGAAAAGTTTCACGGCCTGACCGATGTTGAGGCCAGATATCGTCAGAGATATGTTGATTTCATAATGAACGAAGACAGTAAAGAAATTTTTCGTAAAAGATGTGCCATAACTTCGGCGGTTCGTCACTATTTTGAACAGCACGGCTTTTTGGAAGTTGAAACTCCGATGTTGCATACCATAATGGGTGGAGCCAATGCTAAGCCGTTTATTACTCACCATAATAAGCTGGATATGGATTTATATTTGCGTATAGCCCCCGAGCTGTTTTTGAAAAGATTGGTTGTCGGTGGTTTTGACAGGGTTTTTGAAATCGGTCGTAACTTCAGAAATGAAGGTATAGACAAGACCCACAATCCCGAATTTACCGGTTTGGAAGCTTACCAGGCTTATGCCGACTATAATGATATGGCAGAATTAATTCCCGATTTAATGCGTTTTGTAGCTAAAGAAGTCTTGGGTACGACCGTGATAAATTTCAGAGGCAATGAAATAGATTTGGCCAAGCCGTTTGCCAAGAAATCGATGATAGATTTGGTCAAAGAATATGCCGGGGTAGATTTTATGGAAGCCAACACCTTGGAAGAGGCTCAAGCCATGGCCAAATCGGTAGGAGTTGACGCTTCGGAGTGCATTTCTTGGGGCAAAGTTATCTCGGAAGTGTTTGATGCCAAGGTCGAAGCTAATTTAATACAACCGATATTGGTAATGGATATGCCGAGAGATATATCGCCGTTAGCTAAGACCCATCGTGATAATCCGCGTTTGGTAGAACATTTTGACGCCTATGTATGCGGAATGGAGATGGGCTGTGCTTACTCGGAATTATCGAATCCTCTGGAGCAAAGAGAACGGTTTGAAGCCCAATGTGCCGACAGAGAGAAGGGCGATGACGAGGCACAAATGCTGGATGAAGACTTCGTCAATGCCCTGGAAAACGGATTTCCACCAAGCGGTGGTATGGGAATGGGACTTGACCGCTTGGCGATTCTGCTTACCGACGCCGAAACCATTCGTGATGTTATTGCCTTTCCGACAATGAGAAGAAAAGACTAGAACTTGCCTAAACTAACACCGACACAATTAAGATATTTTCTAATCAAGAGCTTGCATTTCTTGGTTGTGTTGGTGTTAGGTTTGATGTTGTTTTTTTATTTCCGATCAGGCAAAGAAGCGGCAAGGCAGCAAGTAGCGACGGCTGAGCCGGAATTACCGGTTTTGCATGAAATCTCATCATACGAATTGTTTTGTGCCAACAATGAAGATATAAACTGTTGGCAGATATCCGGACAAGACGATCATAAGCAGGATGGAAATTCATCGGAGATTATTTTGATGGACACCGGTGAAATGGATGAAGATTTGCGGCAAAAAATATCATTGATAGCCGGTAACGGTTATAATGTTGATTTGCAAATTAACGGCGATATGCACAATTTGCTGGATAAGCTATATGAGGAAGAATTGCCCTATGATGTTATTGATGAAAGTCTCAAGGAGGAGAAGCCGCATTTAAAAGAAGTTACTTTTGTACCGCCGCACAAGCCGGCCTATTGGGGTAAGGAACCCAAGGTGGTTATAGTTATTGATGACATGGGCATAAGCAAAAAACGCACGGCGGATATAATCAGTCTGCACTATCCGCTGACGGTAGCATTTTTAACTTATGGGAACAATCTTGAAGAACAAATTGCGGCGGCCAAGAAGTCGGGACACGAGATTATGTTGCATACGCCAATGGAGGCCTCGAGTAATATAGATGCGGCACCGGATGTTTTAACCACCAAGATGAGTTTAGAAGAAGTCGGAGCCAATTTTGAAAAGATGCTTGAAAAATTTTCGGGCATAAAGGGAATAAATAACCACATGGGCAGCAAATTGACCGAAGATTTTGAGCGGATGAGAGTTATAATGAAGATATTAAAAAAACGCGGGATGTTCTTTTTAGATTCCAAGACCTCGGCCAAATCGCGAGCCGAAGAGGCGGCAGAGGCGGAGGGGATAGCCTATGCACATCGTCATGTATTTTTAGATAACAATAATGACAAGACATATATATTAGGTCAATTAAAAAAGGTAGAAGGTTTGGCAAGAAAGAACGGATATGCGATAGCCATAGGTCACCCCAAGACAGCGACCTATGCGGCATTGCAAGAATGGTTACCGGGTTTATCAGGGAAGGGAATAAGGCTTATACATATGAGTGATGCGATAAAGGTTTTGCATCCGAGTTTTGATAAAAAATAAAAAAATAAAAAAATAATGAAAAAAAAGCTTGACCGATAAAAAAAATATCTGTATATAAGCCTAAGTCAGACCAGTGGTCCCATCGTCTAATGGTTAGGACATCACCCTTTCACGGTGGTAATATGGGTTCGAATCCCGTTGGGATCACCAATTCAAACAGCAGTCATGAAAATGGCTGCTTTTTCTTTTATTTCCAAGGCTTTCATCAAGTTCGAATGTTTCATTTTCAAAAATCATCATTTTTTCAATTTGTCCGAACTTTTGCAGCTTAGTTTATTTGTTTTTCAATGTGTTAGTTAAATTATCATCTCGTTAGGTATGGGATTATTAGTTATCCTAAACTTACGCACAGATTGAGTTTTTATCGCTCCGATTTGGCAAATAATACGACAATATAATTCTGGAGTTCAAAAACTGCATAGACAGACAGGTAGAGAGGCAAGGATTTAACCGTCTTTGTCTCTTTATCTTAATATCGGGCTGGCGTCATCATCGCGGGATAGCTCCACCGCCACAAAGGGTGCCCGACATCTACACCCTCCATGGATACCATACTGCCACACTATGCCGTACCATACCGGATAAGATTATTTTTTTTGTTAAGTGAATTTTAGTCAAGGCCTTTACGTGCGAAGACCAAAATCAAGGAAAAAGATTTCAATAAAAATATATAAAAAAGGCAAGGAATTTTAGTCCTCGCCTTCATTACTCACCAATACTTATCTAGGCATATTTAGCAAAATATTTTTTACTAAAAGCGGTGCGAAAGCCTCCCCCAAAACATCTCTCAGTAAGTTTTCATCATCACTAGCCCAAGCAGGAAAAGGAAAAACGTCCGGTAAGGCATAACTTCTTAGCAACTCTAAAATTGTGTATGCTCGCGCATCACTATAGGTTCCATCGGCCAATTTTCTTCCGGGATGGCATGTTACCATACCTCCCATACCATCTGAACCTTGAAGAACGCACGGGAAAGCGTCATCCCACTTTGGTCTTCTGTAAGCTGAGCGATAATATTCCTTAGGTTCGCCGTTTTTCTTTGTCGGTCTATACGGAGGCAGATTGTCAAAAGCGGAACAGCCCGTTGCTGTATGCTGCATTATCTTAACATCCTTTTCTTTCCAATAGGGAGCATTATGATACTTAAGGATGTCTAACCTATCTTTCCAATCAGGATCGTTTTCATATTTTATTATTCCTCGCTCTCCAGATTCTAGACTTGGCAAATCACCAATGGCATCCTCTATGGTTTTCCACTTCTCTTTTGGTAACTTAGGTGGCAAGCTCCAGTTGGAAATTTTTGAAGCAAGAACAATCGCTCTCGTACGGTTTTGTGGCGTTTCGCTATATTCACGCGCATTAACATATTGGTTGATATCCACCTTAAAATTCCTCTCCGCAAAAAATTTTTCTAAATATTCTCTAACTGTTAAACCTCCAAATTCAGGTAAAATTGTATCCGATTGGTAATCTAAAAAATCAGGAACATTTTCTATGAGCACATTTTTAAAGGGATAAGCATCTATAGTTTGTGTAACGTTTAAAACCAAACGATTGCGAATATCCTCATCCTTGTTTTCACTTTGGTTTGCTTTGGAGTGTCCCTGACAAGGCGGACTCGCTAGCAATAACTCCACATTTTCTTCCTGACATTTTTTTAAGAATCTCTCCATATCTTCAGGTTTGGTTACATCGCCATTTATAACCTCGCAATAAGGATAAATGCTCTTATATAAATCTGCTCTGTCTGTCTCCAACTCAATTGCAACCACAACTTTCACATTGGCATGGCGAGCATAAAACTCGCCAATACCTGCATTTGCAAACATAACTGCTGCTTTAATTTCTCTCATAGGTATTACTCCTCTTCTTTGTTGTTAAAAAATGTTGTCCATTTGGAATTGAAAGGTTCTTTGGCAAAAACATCCAAATAAGCTCCACTGGGAAACATCCTTTCGATGACCTCATAATAATATCTTGGTTTCAAATCTGTTCTTTCGCTCCGTTCTTGAAAAACTGATGCTTTGATTAATTCCGGTTCTGGAAGGCTATCTCCCTTAGTTGCGACCAATAAAACTTTGTGTCTGGCTTCAAAACAAAAATGAGTTTTCTTCGTTTTTACAAAGTCCCAAATGGCGTGTTCTCGGTAAGTGAATCCCCAGGCCGAAACAACTTCTAAGGATGAAATTAAATCCTCTGATGTCGTCCACAGGAACAAAACAGCGTTATCATCTGATGGAATCTGCAACTTTTTCATTTCCTCAATGGATATAGCCAAAGTCTTGTCGCTCTCTTCGCTTTCATACACCGGATTGGCATAAATGATGTTATATTTATCCCCATCAAGCTTTATGGCTTCGGATTGATGTATGTCTGCAAAAGATTTTTGTTTTTCTATCAGTTTCTTCCACTTATTCTCCTCAGAGCGTTTTTTACGCGCTATTTTTAAGGCTAATTTTCTAGTTGGTAACTCACCTTGTTTACGGGCTTCGGTGATGGTTTGTTCAACCAAATCTTTATCAATCTGCTGAATTTCCCATGCTTGTTTATATTTTAAGCCATATTCTATCTCCAAAATTCTAGTTTTAGTTTTTGTTGCGGTTTCTCCTCCTTTCAATTTATACTTATCGCTTCTAAAACCATCCTCAGTTGGCAGATTCTTAAATTTTTCAGCCAATTTTAAGTCTGCTTCCAAGAGAGATTGAGCCTCCTTAAAAGCATTCTCATAAATTGCTTCATATTCTTCTTTGGAAAGTTTCTGATCTTTAAGGGATTTAAGTGCCTTTTTAATCTCGCTTTCTAAAGATTTACCTGCTTCCTCATTATTTTTTAGAGTTGTTGCTTCTTTAGTTTCCTCATTTTCAGTGGCTATGCCTTCTGCCGGAGTTTCTAATAATTCGT
>CASEYY010000006.1 GCA_949292335.1 uncultured Pseudomonadota bacterium | reverse complement strand
GTCGGCGTGACCCGGGCAATCTACGTGTGCATAGTGACGGTTCTTGGTCTCATATTCTACGTGCGATGTAGAAATGGTGATTCCTCTGGCTCTCTCTTCCGGAGCTTTATCAATTTGATCATATGCGGTAAAGCTTGCTCCGCCTTCCTCAGCCAATACTTTAGTGATGACTGCGGTCAAAGTGGTTTTACCATGGTCTACGTGACCGATTGTTCCGATATTGCAGTGCGGCTTTGTCCGCTCAAACTTCTCTTTTGCCATTATTACAAATCCTCAAATGTTTATGTTGTTACGACAGTTTTACAGGGGGGAAAACGGAAAGAAATTGGAGCGGGTGAGGGGAATCGAACCCCCGTCATAAGCTTGGAAGGCTTCTGCTCTACCATTGAGCTACACCCGCTTATTCAAACCATTATCCAAGTGTTTGTCTTTATAGTGGTGGAGGGGGATGGATTCGAACCATCGTAGACGAAAGTCGACGGATTTACAGTCCGTTGCATTTGACCGCTCTGCCACCCCTCCTTACAATCTTATCTATAAGGACAATGACTGCTCCTTCTAGCATTGAAGCACTTCAACACTACCAATGCAAATAATAGTATTTTGCCACATTTGTCAATATCTTTTTTCACAAAATCCGTATTTATTTTTTTGCGTTTAATATCTCTTGTGTTTGTTCAACTGCTTCCGGCGAACCCACCAAAAACTGCTCTCTGTCACTAAACACAAAACCCAACCTGCCGCTCGCTTCCGCTTTGTCAAATAATTCTACGAGTGAAAATTTTCCTTTTGGCGAATTATCAAAGATTCTGGGATGCATAATGGCAATTCCGACATAGCAATAGTCAAACCCTTGTCCTCTGACTTTATCCTTGTTGCGAAACATTTTATTGCCCAAAACTTTATAATCACCGTGATGAGGTTTATCTCCGTTAATATCGGCTATATTTTTTAATAACAGCAAAATATCATATTTCTTATCATTCCACACATCAAACATTTGCCTCAAAATCGGCTTAAAGCCGTCATCAATCAAAATATTATCCGAATTCACCACCGCAAACGATTTGCCCTCAAAAAACTTCAAAGCTTTTTTAATTCCGCCGCCGGTTTCCAAAGCTTCTTTTTCTTCCGATATCTTAAAATTAAAGCCTTTAACTTTTTTCAAGTGCCGTTTGATTCCCTCTTTTTTATAGCAAACGTTAACCACCGCATCAAGCACTCCGGCATTCTTAAAAATATCCAACCCGTAATCTATCAACCGCCTTCCGGCAACTTCAACCATCGGCTTAGCCTTTGTTTGTGTCAAATGACGCATTCTGGTTCCTCTTCCGGCTGCCAAAACAAATCCCTTGGTAATGTTTTTATCTTGCGGAACTCCACAATACGATTCGTCGAAATTGTCTTCCATCCATTTTTTCAATTTAACAAAACGCGGATTCTGCAAACTTCTTTTCAACAGCTCCAACCCATGCGGCACATATTTGCCATAGCCGTCACGATGTTTGACCGTTATTAGTGTCGTAAAACGCCCCAAAACCCGCATATGTCTGAGCAAAGCCATACAATCATAAGCCTTATCAAAATCTTCCCTTGGCAAATTCCCCATTTGCTCAAAATAATATTCCTTCATCTCATCGGTCACCGCTTGCGGAACATCTCTTCTTTCATCTTCAATAAGACTGGCCAAGTCATACAACCCCGGCCCCCACAAAGCATCCTGAAAATCAATAAGTGCGGCCTCTTTACTGTCTTCCGGATACATCACATTATTTACATGATAATCCCACAAAACCAAGGTTTCCGGTAGTTTCAAAGCCTCTGCCGTCAGCTCATCGGTAATCTCAAAGAACTCTTTTCTCTGTTTTAGTGTCAACTGCCTACCCAAACAAGCCGGAACATACCAATCGGAAAACAATGCAAAATTATCTCTTATTATTTTTTTATCCATGTCGGCCACACACTTCGGACGCTCACGCACCTTATGCAGTTTAACCAAAATATCAACGGCCTTACGCAACAATTCTTTATCGTTCTTTCCGTCTGCAACCTTAACAAAATCGGTATTTCCAAAATCTTCAACTAACATAAACCCTTTACGCAAACATTTGGCTAAAACTTTTGGTGCTCTGATTCCGTGCCCATTCAAAAATTTGGACAATTCAATAAACTCTTTCGGCCGATTGTTACATCCCTCATCATCAACCAAAATTTTGGTTTTGCCGCTCTCATCATAAACCCTAAAATACTTACGCGATGACGCGTCAAATCCCATACTTTCGATTCGATAATTATGCAACTTGGCTTTTTGTTCCAAAAATTGTTCTGCTTGTTTTGTTCGTAAGGTTTTGTGCATTGACTTATCCTCTTATTTTTGTATTATCCTAACAGATATCATTTTGAGCTTAAAATAGTCTTAATGGGAATAACTAATGGCGGTACAAAATCTTGTATTTGATTGGGACGGCACCTTAGCCGATACCTATCCGGTAATTTCTGCTGCTTATGAATATACTTTCAAGCAAATGTCATTGCCGCCGATTCCCTATGACAAGATAAAAGAGATTACCTCCACCCTGCCCAATCGCGATATTTTAGGATATATTTTCAACGACCGCCGCGACGAAGCCAAAGCCCACTACTATTCCTACATCGAACACAATCACACTCAAAAACTGCAAGCTATTCCGCAAGCTGCCGAATTTTTAGATTTTGCCGCCAAGCATAAACTAAATCTCTATCTGTTAAGCAACAAAACCCGCAAATATCTGCTTGCCGAAACCGACAAGCTTGGTTTTACGCATTATTTTCGCAAGATTGTCGCCGCCGGAGACTATAGCGAAGACAAACCTTCTCCGCTTGCCAACTTTGCCATTTTTGACAATCAACTTCCGCCTCCCGATTCGATTATGGTCATCGGCGACGGCAAAGCCGATTACAAAGTTGCCGCCAGCTACAAATCGCTATGTGCCGTTTATAATCCCACAAACAGTTATGATGGCCTAAAGCCTGACTATTTATTCAAATCATACCAAGAATTAACCGACATATTGTTAACCCTTATATAAAACCGAGAAATTCATGAGCAAAAAATTTACTAAGCCGGAGAAGCCACAAAAAAGCCAACTTATTCTGTATGGACGCCACGCCGTTTTTGCTGCCCTAAGCAACCCCAAACGCGAAATCTCCAAGCTTTTATGCACCAAAGAAAATTTAGATGAAATCCGTCGTTTGAGCAAAATTACCCCGCAGATTGTCGAACGCAAAGAAATCGACAAGCTTTTCCCCAATGATGCCGTTCACCAAGGTTTTGCACTGTTTTGTAAACCTCTGCCGAATTATGCTCTCGAAGACATTGTTGCCTTATCGCAAAATAAAGACAAATGCCATGTTTTAATATTAGATCAAGTCAGCGACCCGCAAAATATCGGAGCCATAATTCGCTCAGCCGTAGCGTTCAACACTTTGGCTCTAATAATCCAAGACAAAAATTCTCCCTACGAGAGCGGAAGCATGGCCAAAGCCGCCGCCGGTATGATTGAGCATTTACCGATTGTCCGCGTCACCAACCTTTCACGAGCCATCGAACAACTGCAAAAAGCAGGATTTTGGACCATTGGTTTTGACGGCTATGCCAAGGATAGTATCGACAAGATAAATCGCTCCGGCAAGATCGCCATTGTTATGGGTTCCGAAGGCAAAGGAATGAGACGTTTGGTTGAAGAAAATTGCGATATGGCGGTAAGACTACCGATGTCGCCTTTAACCGAAAGCCTAAATGTTGCGGTAGCCGCCTCAATAGCCCTATACGAAATAAACAAAGAGGAATAAATAATGTCGGCATCCATTGAAGTAAACTCCCTAATTAAAAGTTTCGGCAACATAAAAGCCGTTGATGACCTGAGTTTTTCTGCCACAAAAGGCGAGATAATATCTCTTCTCGGCCCCAACGGAGCCGGCAAATCAACCCTGATGAATATGATTTGCGGTTATTTGTCAGCCGATTCCGGACAAATAAAAATTATGGGTTACGACCTCAAGCTTTCACCTAAAGAGGCAAAAAAACACATAGGTTTCCTCCCCGAGGGCTCTCCTTTATATGACGATTTGCCGGTAGAACATTTTTTACACTATATAGCCGAGTTAAAATCTGTACCCGCAGCGGAAGTCCAAGAGATTTTAAATTTAGCCAACATTAACAATGTTAAAAATCAAAAGATTGAAACCTTATCCAAAGGCTACAAACGCCGTGTCGGTTTTGCGGCAAGCCTGCTCGGCAACCCTCCGATACTAATTCTCGATGAACCGACCGACGGGCTTGACCCCAATCAAAAAAGCCACATTTGGGATGTTATTAACGAAATGAAATCAGAGAAAACCATCCTCATTTCCACACATTTACTGGAAGAAGCACGTAATTCTTCCGGACGCATTGTTGTCATGAACCACGGCCGAATCAAAGCCGACGGCAATTTATACGAGATATTAAAACAAACCGGCTCTGCAAGCTTAGAAGCCGCTTTTAGCAAACTTACAAAGGCTTAAACACCATGAACAAAATTTTCACCGTAACCAAAAACGAACTTTATCGTTATTTTATTTCACCGATAGCCTATGTCTATCTGGTATGTTTTCTGCTTTTAAACGGTTCGATATCTTTGTATTTCGGCGGAATTTTTACCTCCGGCGAAGCTACCCTTTTCCCGATGTTTTCATTTTTACCATGGCTTTTGCTTTTATTTATCCCCGGTATTGCCATGAGATTGTGGGCCGAAGAATTTAAAAGCGGCAGTATTTTGCAAATAATCTCAACCCCCATATCGGTAAACAATTTTATCTGGGGTAAATTTTTTGCGGCCTGGCTTTTTTGTGGTATATCGCTGTTGCTTACCTTTCCCTTTGTAATAACCGTAAATATTCTAGGCAACCCTGACAACTGGGTTATATTTAACAGCTATCTTGGAGCATTTTTGCTCTCAGGAGCTATGCTGGCCATTTCGCAAACAGCCTCTGCCTTAAGCAAAAACCAAGTTGTTTCACTGGTCATAGGCTTTTTTATCAATTTTTTGTTTTTCTTGAGCGGACTGGAATATGTTCTGGGCTTTTTCCGTAACTTTGCTCCCGACTATATCATTGACATGATATCATCGTTCAGTTTTCTAAGCCATTCAGCCAGCTTTAATCGCGGAATATTTGAAGCTAAGGATTTAATTTTTTTCTTATCGTTGATTTTTGTCTTTAACTTCTTTACCTACATTATCATTACCTTCAAAACCTCCGGCACCATACCCCTGCTCAAAACCTCATCGGTTTTTGGCGGCGTGATTGCCGTAGTTATGGTATTCATAGGTTTTATCGGAATCAATTTATTTGCAGTAAATACACTCCGCTACCCCCGTATTGATTTTACTGCCGAACAATTATACACTCCGTCTGCCTCCACCCGCAAAATTTTGAGCAATTTACCCTCACCGGTAACCGCGAAAGTATACTATTCCAAGATACTTGGCGAAAGAGACGAAAATATGCGACAGGCTTTTGACAATCTGCGTTTCACTCTGGAAAGCTATCAACGCATATCAGACGGCAAATTTTCGTACCAAATTTATGATACCGAGCCTTTAAGTGATGCCGAAGATCGAGCCATTCAAGCCGGTTTATTAGGCCTTCCGGTACAAGACCTAAACACGGCGGCATATTTTGGTATAGTCTTTGTCAACGAGAACGGTTATACCCGTAGTATTCCGTTTATGCCCTTGGCTCGCCAATCGCTTTTAGAGCAAGACCTGACCGAAAACATTCTGCTTTTGGAATACAAACCCAAAACTTTAGGTATCTACACTTCGCTACCTATTCTTGGTCAATCAAATAACAACCTTATTTCACAACCCTGGAAAATTATTGATGAAATAAAAAAGTATTATCATATAGTCGAAATAAAAACGCCGGAGGATATCAAAGATTTGGATGTTCTCATGATTGTCCACCCGCAAAATATGCCCAATGAGATGGAACAAAAAATCTACGATTACTCGCTCTCGGGCGGCAAAATTTTGGCCTTTTTTGATATAGCCGCCGAATCTTTACGACTTGTCGGCCCGCAATCATACATTTCTCAACCATCTGATTACGGAACTTTACCGGAAAAATGGGGTTTTAGATTCAACCCGGACAAAGTTGTTGCTGATTTGGAAAATTCTTCGGAAATCAGCATTGATACTCCCGATTATTCCGGCACCACCCAAGACCTGATACAATTTTATGTAACAACCGACAATTTTTTCTATGACCTTCCGTTTTTATCCAATCTCAAACGTATGCTGTTAACATCGGTCTCTGTCTTTACTCCAGCTCCCAACGCCCCCACTTATTTCATACCCTTGTTAAAAGGCAGCGAACAGTCCCAACTGCAAAGCTCGGAGGTTGTTTTTAATAACATCCATCCGGCGGAGATATTAAGAACTTTCCAAGTAGACGCCAACCCCAAATACATGGCCGTTCAACTTATAGGAAAATATCCCGACAAACCTTTCGACATTATTGCCGTCGGCGATTCTGATATGCTCTATGACAGTTTTTGGAGTACTGATTATCGCATAGGCAGTGAAACATATTCTTTTCCTTTGCTCGACAATGTCAATTTTGTCTTAAATGCTCTGGATTATTTAACCGGCAACGACAGTATGTTTGCCCTCCGCGGCAAGAGTAAGATTTTGCGCCCCTACACCGAACTGGTAAAAGCTCAAAAGCAAATTTTACGCCAATATAAAATCAAAGAAAAAGATGTTTTTGATAAAATTGCACACATCAAAGCCGGATTAAGCGAAATCTGGAGCAAAAAAGATTTTGAACAACGGCAAAACTTCACCCCTGATGAGTTATCTTTGATTAACAAAATCAAAAACCAACTAAATTTGCAAAGAAAAGAATTATTTGCAATCAGAGAGAAGCTTTTACAAAATCTTAAGGATACGGAAACTCTGGTAAAAATTTTTAATATTTATGCTGTTCCGCTGACAATTATTTTATTACTTGCAATTTTGAGTTTAAGCAAACACCCAAAAATCAGGCTCACACGACCCAAGCTCAACCTTCGTTTTTTGTGGTTATTTATCGGAGCCATGCTATGCTTTTTATCAGGAATTTTAAGCATAAACCTGTTGACCGAAAAAGATACGCCTTCATACGAAGGACAACCTCTGTTTTCCAACCTTTCCGAGCAGATAAATCAAGCTTCGGCAATAACCCTTAAAAATTCACATCAAGAACTAACCTTTATCAAACAAGATGACCTATGGAAACTAAAACAGCAACCGGAATTTTTAGTAAACCAAAACCGCATCAGAAGCTTTTTAACCGCTCTTTTGCAAGCCGAAATTTATGAAAAGAAGGCTGACAGAATAGAGAATTTACCACGTTTTGGCCTTTTGCCGTTAAACGACCCCGACAGCAAAACTGTCTTTATAAGACTATCTGATAGCAAAGATGATGAAATTATCTCTTTTGAGGTCGGCAACTACAACATTGATTTAAGTCGCGGCTCCCTAGGTGCCTACATCCGGTTTCCCAAACAATTTCAAGTCTGGTTGGCAGCCATAGAATTAATCGATTTGGGCATGGATTATCACTATTGGACCTACTCCACACTATGGAATTTACAATTTGGCCGTTTTAGTGAGATTAATAATTCAACCGATGCCGATTATATTGCTGGTATTGTCAGCCGCTTATTAAACTGTCAGCTTACAACCTCTGCCATCACCCCGAGCTCCGAAGCTATTTTGCAAATATCGGCACGGGGCGAATATTTCCAAAATCTGGAAATGAAATTTTATGAACAAGACGAAAAATACTATGTTCAAATTTCACTGCAAGATGTAAAAGACAATTCGGTTTTGCAAAGTTTTGCAAAAAACTGTCAAGCCAAAACATACGGAATATCACCTCAAGACATGGAGCAAATAAAAAATGCCGTTGACCACGGAACAAGCGAATAGACTCAAAAAAGCCGCTGCCGGCAGTTCTATACTTTTAGCCATAAGTTTATGTATCCTTAAAAGTTTGGGTGTTTACTACACTGATTCTTTGGCGGTTTTATCTTCAATGATAGACAGCCTATCCGATATTTTAGCCTCTCTGGTCACATTTTTTGCCATTAAGATATCGGTCAAACCGGCTTCATCCAATTACCGCTATGGTTACGGCAAGGCGGAAGCACTAAGTTCTCTGTTTCAAGCTTTATTTATCGCTGCATCCGGAATTTTTGTTTTGTATGACGGCATAATGCGTTTATTTCATCCGGTAGACTTGCACCAAACCGGTATCGGCTTATGGATAATGGTAATAAGTTTGGTTTTAACACTTATTTTGGTAGCTTTTCAACAATATGTAGCCAAACTGACCAAATCCCAGGCCATTTATGCCGATTCTTTGCATTACAGCGTAGATATTTTGACCAATTCCTCAATCATAATATCACTGTTGGTCATTCATTTTTGGCAAATTAACTGGATTGATACGATAATGGCCATAGGAATTTCGGTTTATCTCATATCCAATGCCTACACTCTATCCCGCGAAGCTTGTGACCTACTTTTAGACAAAGAGCTTGATAGCTCTATCCGAGACGATATATTTTCTTTGGTTGCCAAACATCCGCTATCTCCTAAAATTCATGATTTAAGAACCAGAAATTTAGGCGGCGTCTATATGTTTGAATTTCACATAGAACTTGATGGTAACTTGGATTTATATACTGCTCACCGTTACACTGACGAAGTTGAGAATTTAATCAGGCAAAAATATCCCGAGGCACAAATCATCATTCATCAAGACCCCACCGGCGTCAGGGAAGAACGGCTGGATAACAAGCTTATTGACTAAACATCCCAAGGAAATACAACCCATTTATCGGGGATTTCTTTTGCCGTAATATCGACTTCATCAATACCGTTTGGTTTAGCATACACGGTAACAAATTTTCCTTTCGGAAACTGTCTTCGCATAACCCTAAAAGTCTGTCCGCTGTCGGAAAGATCGTCAACGATAAGGGTTTTATCATCCACCTTGCCCACAAACTCCGGTTTATCAACTTCATCCAATTTCAAATGTTGAGCCCCAACATAAGTTGCGATATTAATCACCGTAGTATTTCTGATATCAAGCTCGTAGGCAATAATTCCTGCCGGCAGCAAACCGCCGCGGCTGATTGCAACAATTTTATTATATTCTCCTGATTTTTTTATCTTATCACACAAAGTTTTGACATCTTCGTGAAACTCATTCCAAGAAATAAAAATTTTATCATCCATTTTAATAAGCCTCTCTTTAATTTTTTCCGATTTTATGATGAAAAACTTAAATTAAGTTTAAGTTTTGATGATAGAACAAAAAAACCACCGCTTTCACGGTGGCATTTGTTTGTGGCGTACCCGGAGGGATTCGAACCCACGACCCTCAGCGTCGGAGGCTGATACTCTATCCAACTGAGCTACGGGTACATTCTTAAAAATCAGCTCTTAGATACACCCTTTTTTACAAAAATACCAGCAAAATTTCAAAAGACCCCGAACAAAAAAAGTTTTTCCTAAAATTTCTCTTGACTATTCAAAGAATAATATGTATTAAAAGGCAACGAGTTTTTTATAATAAAGGATAGAAAAATGGCTAGAAAATGTGAAATTTCGGGTACCGGTGCGATGAGTGGCAATAATGTCAGCCACGCCAACAACAGAACACGTCGCCGCTTTTTGCCGAATCTTCAGGTAGTTTCCTTGTTAAGCGATGTTTTGGGCAAAGTTTTTAAACTTAAAGTATGCTCCAAGACTTTACGCAGCATTGAACATAACGGCGGTTTAGATTCTTATCTCGAGTCTACCTCCAATACCAAACTTTCGGAAGAAGCTAAAAAAATTAAAAAAGCTATTGCCAAGAAAAAAGCTTCTGGCAAATAATTCACCCGAATAATTAAAATTCCAACCCCGCTTTTTCTCAGCGGGGTTTGTTTTATCCCCACTATCCACAAGCTACAACCGCAAAATATAGTAAATATATTTAACTTTATGTTTTTTGTTGTTATAACTTTGGGCAAATAACTTTTTATCAAAGAGATTAATAATGGACGCACTACATCCCGACCAATTACCGCAAAATATTGAAGCCGAACAAGCCCTGCTAGGTGCTTTATTGGTAAATAACAAAGCTTTCGAAAAAGTATCGGAATTCCTACATACCGAACACTTTGCCGACCCCATCCATGCCAAAATTTTTGATGTTATCAGCAAACTGATTACAAGGGGACATGTTGCCGATACCATCACTCTCAAAAACTATTTTGAGCAAGACGGCTCATTAGACGAAGTCGGCGGCTATAAATACCTCATCAAGCTGGCGGATTCTGCCACTCCCTTAACCAATGCCGAATACTATGCTCAGTTTATCTACGATAAATACCTACGCCGTGAGCTTATTGCTACCGGATTCGAGATTGTTAATAATGCCTCCAAAGAAGACATCGACAGTGACGCTACCGAGCAAATCGAAAATGCCGAGAGACGCCTTTTTGACCTGGCCAACCAAGGCGAAACCTCAACCGGATTTATTGATTTTGCATCAGCCCTGACCGATTCCGTCAAACGCATTGAGGCCGCCTATCAAAAAGAGGGCAAAATTTCCGGACTTCCGACCGGATTAGACGCCCTTGATTCCAAAACCGGAGGACTTAACGATTCCGACCTTATCATTATAGCCGGCCGTCCCGCAATGGGAAAAACCGCTCTTGCCACCAATATTGCCTATAATGTTGCCGATTTTATGGCTCATGACAAAAATGTAAATCCCAAAAACAAAGGTGTTGCCTTCTTTTCGCTTGAAATGTCGGCCGACCAACTGGCCTCAAGAATTTTATCAACAGTTACGCAAACCAATGGTCACAAAATGCGTACCGGAGAGCTTGATAATGCCGAATTTACCCGCATTGCCGCCGCCGTCAGAGAACTTGAAGATATCCCGCTATATATTGACGACACCCCAGGACTAAACATTAATTCCATTCGTACCCGTGCTCGTCGCCTCAAACGCAACAAGGGTCTTGGCCTGATTATCATTGACTATATCCAACTCATTAACGGCACCGGTAGTAAGAAAAGCGAAGGCAATCGTGTGCAAGAACTTTCGGAAATCTCTCGCGGACTAAAAATTTTAGCCAAAGAACTGCAAGTACCGGTTATCGCCCTGTCGCAACTAAATCGTGGCGTTGAAAGTCGAGATGATAAAAGGCCTTTAATGTCAGACTTGCGTGAATCCGGATCTATTGAACAAGATGCCGACATTGTCATGTTTGTTTTCCGTGAACACTATTACCTACAAAACGAAGAACCCAAGCAAAAAGCCAATGAAACCCCCGAACATTTGCAAAAAAGGCTTGAAGAATGGGAAGCCAGAAAAAGAGCTCTGCAAAATATTGCCGAAGTCATTATCGGCAAGCAACGACACGGTCCCACCGGAACGGTTCAGTTGTTTTGGAACGGTGATTATGCCCAATTCGGTAATTTAGCCAAAGAAGAATACCTCCCCGCCCAAATAGGAGCTGAGTAATTGGTTATGTTTGACTGGCCGCAAAAACAATTTTCACCGCAAGACCGCTACAAAGATTTAGGTTCTTTTGAAACAGAATTTTGGAAAAAGAAGCCTCTTAAAGATTTAAGCAAAGCGGAATGGGAGCTTTTATGTGATGGTTGCGGCAAATGTTGCCTAAACAAAATCGGGATGAAAAATAAGGTATATTTTACCAATGCCCGTTGCCGTTTTTTAGACCCCGAAACTTGCCTCTGTCAAATTTATGAACACCGTTTTAAAAAAGTTTCCGACTGTCGCGATATTGATTTGAACACTGTATTTAAAGAACCGGAAATTTTGCCGAAGTCTTGTGCCTACAGGCTTTTAAGCGAAGGTAAGGACTTGCCGAGCTGGCACCCTCTTATCAGCGGTGACGCCAACTCCGTACACCACGTCGGAATGTCGCTTAGAGGCCGTCCCACCATTTCAGAAACCGCAGTAAAAGACTATGAAGATAACATTGTTAAATGGCCGGACCTTTGATTTCAAAAATCAATTTGGTTTTGATATCAAAATACGCAAATCGCCTTTGGCCAAAAGATTAACTCTCCGAATAGATGAAAAACAACACCTACCGGTGCTGACCGTTCCTCCTTATTGCTCATCATCCAAAGCTCTAAAATTTTTGCAAGACAATCACGATTGGATGGTAAATATGTTAGCCCGTCTGCCGCAAAGTAAAGGTTTTGAAAATGGTGACAATATTTTGTTTTTTGGGCAACAATACATAATTTTACACAACCAGGGGCAACGAGGAACATATTTTGACAATGGCTTTTTGAAGGTCGGCGGCGATATAGAATTTTTGCACCGCCGCGTTGTCGATTTTCTAAAAGAACAAAGCCTAAAAAAGCTTTCTGCTCTAAGTGTTGACAAAGCCAAGCTAATAGGGCACAGAGTGTGCGGTGTCAGCATAAAAGACACCAAATCTCGCTGGGGCAGTTGTTCCACTTTAGGCAACATCAACTATAATTGGCGGATTTGTATGGCTCCGCTTTATGTAATTGACTATTTGGTTTGCCACGAAGTATGCCATCTCAAACACCCCGACCATTCCGCATACTTTTGGCACACATTAAAAGAGTTATGCCCCGAATGTGACAATGCTCGCAAATGGCTAAAAATAAAAGGCAAAGAACTTTATCGGTATATTTAAGAAGCTTTATTGATTTTTCAAATATCTTCACCTATATTATAAGTGTAATGAACAAATTTATAAGGAAATTTAAATGCGAAACGAAATTTATTCTCAAGCCCAAAGCACAACTATAGATGAGGGTCTCCGCAGCTATATGCAAAAAGTATATAATTTTATGGCCGGAGGCTTGTGCATCACCGCTATTGCGGCGTGGTTGGTTGCCAATACACCTTTGGCTGCAGTATTTTTCTTAATTAGTCCGCAAGGTGTCTCACTATCGGGCTTTGGTTGGCTGGCTTTTATTGCCCCGTTAATCATGGTTTTCGCCTTTAACTGGGTGGTTAATTCCGGCACGGCAAAACAAGTACAAATGCTGTTTTGGAGCTATGCCGCAGTTATGGGCATTAGCTTAACCCCTATATTTCTCCTATACACCCAGAGCTCTCTGGTCAGAGTATTTTTGATTACGGCCGGTGCTTTTGGCGGTCTTAGCCTGTATGGTTACACTACAAAACGCGATTTAAGCGGCATGGGCTCTTTTCTGTATATGGGATTAATTGGTTTGATAATAGCCTCTATCGTCAACATCTTTATGCAAAGCAGCGGATTTGACTGGGCTTTATCATTCATCGGCGTCGGAATTTTCAGTGGCTTAACCGCCTATGATTCGCAAAAAATTCGCAGTATGTATATTTCAGGCGATAATAATGAAATCATTACCAAAAAAGCTCTTACCGGAGCTTTGAGTTTATACCTTGATTTCATCAACTTGTTTATGTACTTACTCAGATTTTTTGGCGACAGACGCTAAAAAGCAAAAGAGGTTACACACTCCAAGCCCCTGTTTTTTTTAAGACAGGGGCTTATACATTAAAGGGACAATAAACGAAGTATGCTATACAATGTTTATTGTCCCTAATTGTTTGTGAGGATGTTGCAACATCCTCACAAGTGCCGGCAGCGGCTGAGGCCCATGGGGCTTAAGT
>CASEYY010000005.1 GCA_949292335.1 uncultured Pseudomonadota bacterium | reverse complement strand
GTTACAAACGGGTGCATTTTTTTGCGTACATTCCCAAATTATCGCGACATAATAAATATAGTGTAAAAACAAAGGAGTAATAGAAATGAATACACTTATAAAATATGTCGTGACAGACCCTTGCTATATCTTAAATAATGATACTTGGGACGAATGTTGCAAATTTTTAGATGACAGTCCGAAAGCATTTAATGACGCAGTTTCTAAAGCATTGACTGATTTAACCGGCTTTCCTGCTTTTGCTTGCGATACCGGTTTTGGCGATTGGAATAACAAAATCTACGGCAGTTATATTATCCATAAAGAATTTTGCGCTGATTCCGGTATGGTTTGCGTTTGTCGGTTAACATCAGAAATTGAAAAGCATTTTGAAAAAGACTACCCGGATATTTATTCGCATGGTGCGGCAGTTTTTGAAGGTTCCGACGATACTAACGTTTATTTTGACATATCGGATCCTTCCTGGACGATCGTAAAAATCCATGACAACCAAACCGGAAATTTTATCGAAACTATGAATGCAGACGATTTTTATGCAGAAAATGACAATTTTGATGATGAAGATGAGGAGTATTAAGCCATGAGAAAGAAATATCAGAAAAGAGCTGTTTCTCTAAAATGTACTCAAGCCATTATATTTGCCCGTGTATCAAGTAAGAGACAAAAAGATGAGGGTATATCCTTAGAAGTTCAAGAAGAAAATACAACCCAATATTGCAAAGAAAATGGGTTAAAGGTTATTGCCAGATACAGTATTGATGAGAGTTCAACACATGGTGACCGTGCGGTATTTCATGAGATGATAAATTTTGCAGCCAAATGTGAGGGCAAGGTTGCTATTGTAGTTGCTTATGTTGATAGATTGCAACGTTTGCCGGAAGATTCATATTATGTTGAAAGTCTTCGAAGATCAGGAAAAGTAGAAATACATTTTATAAAAGAGCGATTGATTATTACAAAAGATTCCGCAGCAACCGAATTAACCTTTTGGAATATGTTTGTTATGTTTGCTAATGCGCAGGTTAACTCGCAAACAGATAAGGTTAAGGCAAGTCTCGCTAAAAATTGGTCTTTAGGGAAATGGCAGGGAACAGCACCTTTGGGATATCTGAATAAAAAAGATGACGATAATAAATCAATAATAGTTGTGGATCCGGTTCGGGCACCGATAATAAAACGTTTATATCAGGAATATGCAACAGGACTGCATACCATCAAATCTGTTTGGTGTTTGGCTAAAGAATTAGGTCTATATACCAGAGTTAAAAAAAAGAAAGGCTGTTTTGTTACCCGAAACACTGTATATGAAATACTGACGAATCCTTTTTATTATGGCGAGATGTGTGTTAAGGGCGAGCTTATACAGCATATATACGAGCCGCTTGTATCAAAGGAATTGTTTAACAAAGTTCAGGAAATTTTTGTAAAAAACGGAACACACAACAGAACCAACATTAAGGAGATTGCTAAAAATTCTTATACATTCAGAAAGATGATACGCTGTAAAGAATGCGGTTGTTTAATAACTCCGGAAAAGAAAATTAAAAGAAGCGGTCGCGAGTATGTTTATCTGAGATGTGGACACTCTAAAGAAATTTGTCATCAAGGCGTTGTTAATGAAAAAGACATTGTTGAGCAATTAAAAACAGAAGTACTTGACAGATTAACGCTGCCTCTTTCTTTGCAAGAAGCCCTGAAGAATCAGCTTTTAAAAAATCTAAACGACACATCTCAATTTAATGCGATGTTTAAAGCTAAGATTACAAGTAAAATTAACGAATTAAAAGTTAAAGAAGATAATCTGCTAGATTTTTATCTTGAAGGAAAGTTACCGCAATCCACGTATGAAACCAAGAAAGCAGCGATTGACAGGGAGATGGACGAACTAAAGGCAACTGCGGAAAAATACAAGACGATAGATACAGATATGAAAAAAACAATTACCAAAGTTATTACTATGGCGGTAAATATCTCTAATATCTTTGATAAGGCAACACCTGACAAACAAAATCAGTTATTGCGATTACTTATTACAGACTGCCAACTCAATGGCAAACGATTGGAATACACACTCAAAACCCCGTTTGATAAGCTGGTTGCTTGCAAAAATTATCAAGACTGGTCTCAAGTGGCTGTAGAGAATTTAGGGGAGTTTGAGAAAATTTGTTGTTAGTTAAAGTATAAATATATTGCTTTTTTATACTTATTTGATATAAATATTACCAATGCTTGTTGGTAAGCATGGTCATTCGCCCAAAGATTTATTCATCCAACTTCAAAAGAAATAATAACAACCTTTAGTTAATTGTCAGTTGTTAGCTTGCGAATGCGTATATTTGATGATTAGCTATATTTGAAGGAGTTATTTTATGACTTTTGAACGTTATGCAGAAAATCTATTAACAGATTTCAATACAAGAAAATTAGATGAAAATGGAGATATCTATACATATACTCCTAAGTATTTTGATATCGCAGAAATATTTCTTTCCTATGACATTTATGACGATGATGAAAATTTTCACTTTGATATTAAAGATGCCAGAAATTTAATATCTATTATATTAGATGATTCTTGGGACAATATTACCAATGCTAATAAACATAAAAAGGAAATATATGAGTTAAAATTAGGAAGCTACAAAATTAACTCTCAATATGATATTAACGATTTTGACACAGCAACTTTCTGGATAGAACGTACAGAAAAAGATAATAATATCATTCTAGATGATGAAGAAAAACTTAAATTATATAAATATTATTTGTTTGAGAATAAAAATATTCCAAATGAAGAGATAAATGATTTACCATCTGATGACATTCCCCAAAAATCTAATCAAACGATAGTTGATTATTTTAAACAACAAGCAAAATTTTTCTTAAAAGATTATAATTTAATGAAAGAAAATGGTTTTGATCAATCAAAAATAAATTTTGCAGATCCTCAAGAACATTTTGATATAATGAATGTTTTAGCTAAAGCAAATAAATCCCCAAATGATAATTTGTCTTTAATGAATGCCCAACATATTCTTGTCAAAATTTGTGATTTTAAAAATTGGGATGATTTTTTGCATTCATCAAAAGCAAAACAAGAAATTGGTGCTTTAAAATTAAATTGTTATAAAATTGGTATGGATCCTAACATCATCTCGTCAGCAGAAATGTTAATAGAGCATGAATTATTTGCTGAATTCGTTGATGATGAGGGGAATGTAAATTATACTGACAATGATGAATTGAGTATGTGGAATTCTGTAATGAAGAGATTGTTATTTTAACTATCTATTACAGGATAACGCGGAATACATAATAGTCCGTGCATTGTCTTACTGCCCCTGCCAATAAAAAAGGTCATCGTTTAAGGTGGCCTTTTTTAGTGTTTAGTAGTTTATATAAGTAAGAGCAAGGTAGGTTAGCACAAATAAGAGCGAGTATAGCAGAACATAAAATGTGTACTTGTTGATTTTATGTTTTATCTTGTTTCGGTAGATGAGGGGAAAAAGTATGTAAACCAATAAATAAATGCTGCCCCAATAGCCTACATATGTTTCGTAATTTTCCATATTATACAAGTAAGCCGTTGCAGAGCCTAAAATAGTGGGGATTAGAAAAAATCCGATTATGAACAAAAATATTTTTTTCATTAAAACCTCGCTTTTTAATGATATTTGAAAAAAATAGTAAAGGCAATTATTATATTGCCTTTACAGAAGTTGTTATTTGTATTTTCCGGTTTGATGGTAGCTCTTTCTGGCTTTATCACCGACGGATTTACAATAAGACGCGTTGTTATTTGGATTTTGCAGACACTTTATGGTTTCTTTTTCACCAACATTGAGAGGTTTTATGCCAAAAACTTCACGTTTTAATCGTTCGTATGGTTTGCTGATTTTTTGAACCGCTTTGTCGATAGTTTTGTTGCCAATTTTTTTTGCGGCGTATCTGCCTATTTTTGAAATTGCTTTACTAGCCATGATATTTTCCTTTCTAACAAAATTTAACACAATGATAGCTCTATCAATGATTATATAGGTAAAAAGTTTTATTAAAATCAAGAGTTGTTTAAAATATTTTTTTTATATTTTTGTTTGTGACAATGGGCGTATATTATTCTATATCCCCTGCCATTAAAAGCAGTTAGGTTCGAACTTTTGGGGAAGTGAGTTTGACAAGGAGGTTAAGGCACACGGGGGTGTGCCGGTCGGCTGAGCCGATAAAAAAACGCATCTGTTTTTGCAACAAATGCGTTTTGAAAATGTTTGTGACTTTACATTGTGAGGTAAAGGTGCAAATTCACAAAAAACAGCACGATGTTAACTATTGCCAAAAGGCAACAAACAATACAAAAACCTTTGTAATCATTGTTGTAAGAGTAGATGGCTCCCAAAATCGCCACTATTGCACCAATGGCAGTAAAAATCAATGTAGCTATCATAAAACAATAAAATTATTGGTGAAAATTATAGTTATCCTTGCTTACTGTTAACTATTTTTGGCTATTTGTCAATAAATAAAAATTGTGGCGAAATATAACGGGCAGTTTTGATAAGTTTTCTTGGGTAAAGGGATAATATAATTATTGACATATCAGAAAAATTTTAATATGTTGCCAACATTGGTTGAGATGGGGCAATGAATCTTGGCTTTTGTCGGTGTGGTTGCCCGTCTTGAATGTTTTTAATTAATTTATAGGTTGTAACTTATGGCTAAAGTCAGTCCGATACAGTTTTTTAGGCAAGTAAAGCAAGAAGTTAAAAAAGTTACTTGGCCCGATAAAAAAGAAGTAAACCAAACTTTCTTGATGGTAGTGGTTATTGTGGCTATTGCCGCTACTTTCTTTTTCTTTGTCGACCAGATATTGGGTTGGATTGTCAGAATGGTATTTTCACTGGGAGTATAAGATAAAATGGATGCCCGTTGGTATGTTGTAAATGTTCATTCCGGTTGTGAAAAAAAGGTCGCTCAGTCAATTAAAGAGCAGGCCGTTATCAAAAAAATGGAAGATCGTATTTTTGATGTGCTAATTCCTACCGAAGAAGTCGTCGAGGTGAAAAAAGGTGCTAAGGTTACCAGTGAACGCAAGTTCTTCCCCGGTTATATCTTGGTTAAAATGATTATGTCCGACGATGCTTGGCACTTGATTAAAAATAATCCCAATGTCAGCGGATTCTTGGGCTCAAGAAATAAACCTTATCCGATTACCGAGGCCGAAGTACAACGCATTATGACCCAAATGCAAGAGGGTGTTGAACGCCCGCGTGAAGTGGTTAATTTTGAAATCGGCGAACAGGTCAGAGTGTGCGACGGACCTTTTGCCTCGTTTGTCGGTTTGGTCGAAGATGTCGATACCGAAAAAGCCAGAGTCAAGGTTTCGGTTTCTATCTTCGGACGAGCTACTCCGGTCGAGTTGGAATACGTTCAGGTCGAAAAAATTTAATTCTTGAGGACGCTGCTTAAAAACAGCGTCTTTTTTGTTTAATTTCTTTTTTGAAAGTATTGCCGATGCTTAAAGCTTGGTTGCGGGAATTTGAAAAATTTGCCATGCGGGGAAACGCCATCGATATGGCCGTCGGTATTATTATCGGTGCCGCCTTTAGTAAAATCGTGGATTCTTTGGTTAAAGATATCATTATGCCGCCGCTGGCTCTTATCTTGGGAAAAATGGATTTTACCAACCTTTTTGTCGTCTTACAAAAAGGAAGCAGCGATTCTCCTTATAAAAGCTTACTTGATGCTCAAAATGCCGGCGCAATTACTCTTAATGTCGGGATGTTCCTTAACGCACTTATCAGCTTTATTATCTTGGCTTTTGCCATATTCATTTTGATTAAATTTATTAATAAGCTGGATGAAAAAATATGCCGCCGTGAAACTGCCGCGGTTGACAAAAATACCAAGGAATGTCCGTTTTGCTGTTCGGACATTCCTATTAAAGCTACTCGTTGCCCGAATTGTACTTCAAGGCTGGATAACGAAGAATAATATTTATCTGTTGATAAATGAGCCGTCGGCAACGGTTGCAATCTCGCTTTCCGAAAAACCTAGTGCTTTGGCGATGGCAAATGAAAATACTGCCGCTTTGCCCATGCCTTTGCCCGATATGATATTGCCGTCTTGTTCAACATCTTTGCCGGTGTATTGAAAGGCTTTGTCGTGAGCTAACTGCTCGGTTCCGGGGTAGCCGGTGATTCTTTTGTCTTTGGCTATGCCGGAATCCCTTAATACAATCGGAGCGGCACAAATGGCTGCACAAATTTTGCCGGCAGAGTGGGCTTGTTGCAGCAACTCAATGACCGCCTTTGAATCTCTTAAATTGGTTGAACCGGGGAGACCGCCGGGTAAAACCAGTGCATCAAAATCATCTAAACCGACATCTTTAAGCAACTTGTCGGTAATGACTTTTACACCATGTGCTCCGGTAACTTCTTTGGCTTCAACTCCGGCGATGGTTACCTCGCCGCCGAGCCGTCTTAAAATATCTATCGGGGTTAGGGCTTCAACTTCCTCAAATCCGTTGATTAAAAGGATACAAGTTCTTTTTTGACTCATTTGCTATCTCCTTCTTTATTGTTTGCATTATTGCTTTCGTCCGTTTCTTTGTCTTTGTAGCGATATAAGTTTGATAGGAATTGCCGCTCCATACTTTTATATTTTTTGGACAACCAGGTCGATTTATACAGTATGGCTACAATTAGTCCCATCAAGGCATAGGTTACATAAAAATCTTTGGTAAACAGGTGATTTATTACCACCATGATAAACATCACAATTATCAGCATTCTCAACACCGTACACATAATCAGCGGCAGGCGATTACTGATACGTTTGTGCCATAGTGTGAGGTATATACGGGCTAAATCACTGTTGACAGTCAGTAATCCTTGCAAGAACGGAGCCATGGCAGCCAGTGTGATCAGTGTTGCACTCAGGTCGGCAATGCGTTCCGGTAAATGCTTTAGTAAGAACGGTTGTACCAAGTAGAACGAAATGTTGATTATGGCTATTAAAATTACCGAGGCTATGCACAGTTTAATGAAATATTTCTTGAACAGCTGAGCCCAGAGTTCTTTTTCGGCATTGGTGTCTCGAGGTGCTACAACATTGCTGTTTAAGTAGTCTTTCCATTTTTGCGGCATATGTTTGTAGATGAAATTGTAAAACGGTTTGGCTGATTTTATCATCATCGGGGTGGTGAAAGTCGTGATGACCGAAACGGCAACTATAGTCGGGTATACATGCGGACCTAAAACACCGATTGAGATACCGGAGGCAGCAATAATAAAAGCAAACTCTCCGACTTGAGCCAGCGAAAATCCGGACAGAACCGCGGTTTCGAGGCGGTTGCCGGAAAGAACAAAGCCAAAAGTGGAAAGAGTTATTTTACCGATAATAACCACAAAAGTTAAAACTATTATCGGTATAATATATTCTATGAACATACTGGGGTTGACCAACATTCCTACCGAAACAAAAAATACAGCTCCGAACAGATCTTTGACCGGTTTGATGGTGCTTTCAATTCTTTCCACTTCATCGGTTTCGGCAAGGATGGAACCCATGATAAATGCTCCCAAGGCCGAAGAAAAGCCAAAGTAGGTAGCGAGGCATACCATGCCCAAACACAAAGCCATGGATACTAAAAGCAAAAGCTCATCATTGAGCAGATAAATAACTTTTTTTAAGAAAGTCGGAACCAGGTAAACTCCGGTGATGAACCATAAAACCAAGAAAAATACCAGCTTGGAAGTGCTAAAAAGCATATCTAAACCATCAACATTTTTGCCGATGGAAATTGTCGGCAATAATACCAAAAGCAAAATTCCTACCACATCTTCCACCACCAAAACCCCGAAAACCAAATCGGTGAATTTTTGTCCCTTTAGCTCCAATTCTTCAAAGGCTTTAATAATAATCGTAGTGGAGGACATTGATATCATTCCGCCTAAAAATAAGCTTTCGGTCGTACTCCAGCCTAAACCTAGCCCTACTTGGTAACCGATTAGCAACATAAATAATATATTGGCTCCGGCGGTAATAATCGCCGATTTACCGACATTGATGATTTTCTTAAAACTAAATTCCAAACCTAAGCTAAATAATAGGAATATTACTCCGATATCGGCCCAGATGTGAATGTTCTCTTTATCTGCCGTTGAGGGAAAAAGCTCAAAATGCGGGCTTACAATCATACCTGCCAATATGTAGCCCAATACTACCGGTTGTTTTAAATATTTAAATAAAACGGTGGTTATTCCGGCACAAATCATTATTAATGCCAAATCGGATATTAAAGTCGGCAGGTGGTTCATTTACTATTCCTCAATTATTTTGGTTCGTGCCTATTTTAAGTAAAAAAACTTAAATAAATATTTAAATATTCGCCTTATTTTATCTAAAAGAGGTATATATGATGACAAAAGAAAATTTAAATGCTTGGTTGAATGAAAATGCAAATGCCAAAGTTGCCGGATTTGCAGTGTCGCTGGTGCCGGGATTAAGGCATAAAATGTATGGTATCAGGTTACCGATGCTCAGAAAAAAAGCTAAAGAATTGGTCGGCGAAATTGATAATATCAAAGGTGACAGTTGCGAAGAAATTTTGCTTAAAGCATATGCCATAGGCTATATCAAAGATATTGATTTACAGCTTAGATATGTAAAAAAATTTGTGCCGTTGATTGATAATTGGATGTTTTGTGACAGTTTTTGTTCGGCTTTGGTTTTGGCAAAAAAACATCAAGAAGTTTATTGGCGGATAATTAGAGAATATACTCAAAGTTCAAAAGATTATGAGCAGAGATTTGCCTATGTGATGATGTTGAAGTATTTTTGCAATCAAGATTATATTCATCAAGTGTTGAATATTTTAAAATCGGCGAAACCAAAAATTTGGGATACCAAACAGGCTCTGGCTTGGGCGTTGGCCGAATGCTTTATTAAATTTCAAGAAATAACCCGACCGATATTAGCCGAGTTATCTCAAGAAATTTTTAAGCTGACCAAACGCAAAATTTTGGATTCTAAAAGAGTTGATGAGAATATCAAGCAAATGCTTAAAAGCGGAAATCTCGTTCGCCCTGTCTGATTTTTTCAAGTCTTTCTTGGCAAATGCGGCGAACTTTTTCGTTGGGAATTTGTGATATTTCTTTTGCAATCAGCTTTTCGCCTTTGGCTTTGGTTTCCGGTGCGGCATAGTCCTCAAGATATTCTTGCAGTGTCATCAGTGCATTGGGGAGGCAACAGTTGTGGATTTGCATATTTTTGCATAAAGCCATAAATCTGTCTCCGGTGCGTCCCTCGCGATAGCAAGCAGTGCAGAAACTCGGAGTGTAGCCAAGGTCTATCAACCAAGCAATAACTTCATCTAAGGTTCGGTTGTCGGAAAGTTCAAATTGGGCAGAGTTTTCTTCTTTGGCTTCGGGTATTGCATAGCCGCCAACCGATGTCTTGCTGCCGCCTGAGATTTGCGAAATGCCCAAATGCAATACTCTTTCACGCGATTTTGGAGATTCTCTGGTCGAGACAATCATGCCGGTGTAGGGTACGGATATACGAATACAGGCAACCAGTTTGGCAAAAATATCGTCATCAATGGCGTTGGAAAAACTGTTGGGGTCAATATCATCGGCCGGACATATACGCGGAACACTGATGGTGTGAGGCCCGACGCCGAAGACGGCTTCCAAATGCTCGGCGTGCATTAATAATCCGGTAAATTCATAACGGTAGGTCGACAAGCCATACAGTACGCCCAATCCGACATCGTCAATACCGCCTTGCATGGCTCTGTCCATGGCTTCGGTATGGTAGGCATAGTTGTGCTTGGGGCCGGTTGGGTGGAGTTGTTCGTAATTTTCTTTGTTGTAGGTTTCTTGGAACAAAATATAGGTGCCGATACCGGCTTCGTGCAGTTTGCGATAATTTTCGACCGTGGTGGCGGCAATATTTACATTAACGCGGCGAATGGCTCCGTTTTTGTGTTTGATGCCATATATGGTTTTGATGGATTCCAAAATATATTCAATCGGGTTGTTAACCGGATCTTCGCCGGCTTCCAAGGCCAATCTCTTATGTCCCATATCTTGCAAGGCAATGACCTCACGGGCAATTTCTTCTTGGGTCATTTTTTTGCGGGCGATGTGTTTGTTTTTGGCATGGTAGGGGCAGTATACGCAACCGTTTACGCAATAATTTGAGAGGTATAACGGAGCAAACAAAACTATGCGGTTACCGTAAAAATCATTTTTTATTTGTTCGGCCAAGGCAAAGATCTCGGCATTTTTTTCTTCAATATCGCAGACCAATAAAACGGCAGCTTCGCGGTGGCTCAAACCTTTACGCAATTTGGCCTTGGCAATAATTTCATCTATCAAAGCCGCATTATGCTTGTTAGCTTCGGCATAAGCCAAAGTTTCTAAAATTTCTTCATGATTAATAAATTCTTCTGCTTTCGGTGATTTTACATCATACATCTTGTTTACCTGCCTTTCTTTTTTTTCGACCGCACAGTATAATACAAAAAAATAATAACCGTGAATCATTTTTTATTTTGTGCATAAAATAGCTGTTGTAAAACCTGTAAAATAGTTGTAAAATTGCCGCGATTTTCGGGGGATTGATATGAAAAAAGAACTCTTGGCTCCGGCCGGTGATATTGAAGCAGGTTATGCGGCTTTGTACTATGGTGCGGATGCCGTTTATTTGGGGTTAAAACAATTTTCGGCCAGAGCTACGGCCGGCAATTTTGACTGTGATCAACTCAATGAGTTTACCGCATTTGCTCATCATTTGGGACGCAAGGTTTTTGTGGCAATTAACACGGTGCTGCAACAAGATGAAATTGCAGATTTGTTAAAAAATCTGGATATTTGCAAGAATTGTGGGGTCGATGCAATAATTATCCAAGATTTGGGCGTGGCCGATATAGTCAAAAAATATTATCCCGAGCTTGAAATGCACGCCAGTACGCAAATGGCAGTGCATAACAAATTAGGTGCTCTGGCTTTGAAAAATTACGGTTTTAAGAGAGTGGTGTTGGCTCGCGAACTGTCTTTGTCCGAAATTAAAGATATTGCAACCATGCCGGATTTGGAGCTGGAAGCATTTATTCACGGGGCATTGTGCTATTCATACAGCGGAATTTGCCAGTTTTCTTCAATGACCGAAGGCAGAAGTGCCAATCGCGGTAAATGCTTGTATCCTTGTCGAGCCGAATTTAAGAAAAACGGTAATTTTGAGCATAGCTTTTCGATGAAAGATATGGCTCTGGAAGAAAATATTCTTAAATTACCGGTTTATTCACTTAAAATTGAAGGACGCAAAAAAAGTCCGTTGTATGTGGCTGCGGTTACCGACTATTATCGTAATATTTTGGACGGAAACGGGGCGGTTGTCGAAAAAGCTCAAAATATTAAGCAAATATTTTCAAGACCTTGGTGTAAATTCCATTTACAAGGAAAAAATAAAGAAGTTACCGATACTAAATTTGTCGGACATCGCGGTTTGTTTATCGGTAAAGTTGAAAGCTGCGACGGCAATAAAATTACTTTTACCCCCAATCACGAAATTGCTCGTCATGACGGTTTGCAGATAGATATTGACGGAGTGGAAAAACCATATGGATTTTCTTTGCAAAAGCTTAAAGTGCAGAAACATTTCCGCATATCTGCCGCGGCAGGTGAAAAAGTTGAAGCAATATTGCCAAACAAAGTTGACGGTTTGAAAACAGGGGCCGCAATATATTTAGCATCGTCTTCGGCAGTGAAGGGTGCCTATCGCTATAAAAAACCAAAACCCAATGAATATAAACAAAAGAAGCAAATCAATGTGGTCGTGAAAATTGAAAAAAATACCGTTACGGCAACAGCCTGCGGTGTGATATCGGAAATTAAGGGTGATTTCGATGCGGCACAAAATCCCGATAAAATGCGGCAGGCGGTAAGGGATACTTTTGCCAAGACCGGAGAGTATGATTTTGAGCTGTCCGCTGTTGAAACGATAAACATGCAAAATCTTTTTGTGCCGGTATCCAAGCTCAATGATTTGAGGCGGGATTTGTATGCTAAAATTGTTCCGGAAGCAGATGTCGCGACTAAAATTGCCGAGATTGAACCTCGTCAACGGCCTCTTACCTCCAAATGGGTAGTGAAAACCGATGATGTTGAGAATCTGGCAGAGCTTGATAAAGAAAAATTTGCCGAATTTGTTTTATTGATAAATCCCGACACCAGATGGGAAGATATTGTTAGGCTGCCGAAAGATAAGTTGCGGATTGCTCTGCCTGCAGTTTGCAGAAAGCCTGCCGACTTTGAACCTTTGATAGAAAAATTGCTGGCCAACGGTTATAAAAAATGGGAAGTTGCCAATTATTGGGGCTTAGGTGCTTTGCCGTCTAAGGGTATTGATTTGAGCTTTGATAATTTGATATATATGTTTAATACTCAAGCGATGCTGGCGGCTAAAGAAATGGGTGCAACAAGGGTAACTTTGGCGGCTGAAGATACTCTGACCAATATGAAAAATCTGGCAATGGAAGCACCCCTACCGGTAACGGCGGTGGTTTATCAAGATGTACCTTTGTTTACTTCGGCGGTTTGTATCAGGGATAATTCTTGCAAAGAATGTTCAAAGGAACCGCTGTGGATTGATTTGAAGAAAGACGGCAAGAAGTATGAAGCATTGAGCAGAAATTGCGAAACCATGGTATTTGATAGCAGACCGTTTGCCTGTGCCAAAGAAATGAGAGATGTGAAAGCCGATTTCTATCGGGCGGATTTTTGCCATAAAAAATATACTCCGCAGAAAGTTAAGGAAATTTGTGACAAATTGGTGGCCTTTGCTGATATTGAAAATTCGGTCAAAGGAAATCTGTTACGGCTCAATGAAATGTTTTAGAAAAAAACTCCCGAGGGTGCAAATTTCGGGAGTTAACTTAAAGAGCAGAGATTAAACAGATTTCTTTTTTGCTACAGTTTTTGCTTTTTTAGCCGCGGGCTTCTTGGTATCTGTTTTAACGGTTTTAGCTGCTACGACTGTTGCTTTTTTAGCGGTCGATACAGCTTTTTTGACCGGAGCTTTTTTCTTTACTTGCGGCTTTTTCTTTATAATCGGTGTCGGCTTTGCCGCTTCTTTCTTTTCCGGTTTTGTATAAGAAAAAATCAGCTTTTCTATCTGTTTGGCTTTTTTATCGCTCATGGCATAAAGCGGAATTGAAAAAGCTCCGAATTCAGAATGCATGGTTATAACCTGCATCAAGTTACGGCGATAGTTTGAAAGTCTTTTTGGAGTAATTTTCAAAATTGCTCGATGAGCACCGAAATAATGAATTTCAACATGCTCAACTTCTTTGACTTGTGACCATTTTAGCGGTTGATCATGGTCTATTTTAATGCCTTCGTCATCAATGACCGCCAATGGAAGTCTGACCAAAAATACAAATAAAGAACCCAAAATCGACAACGTGCAGGTAATCAGGGCAAAGTAGTATATTGGTTGATAATATGGGAAAATAGCCCAGGTAAATAAAATGGCTAAAGCCAAAAGTCCTAAATTAAACAATAAATAAAATCCCATTTTGCGACGGGAATAATAAAAAACTTGTGCAGATTTACTCATACCTAACTCCTCAAGTTAAACAAAATCTGCGTTCAATACTATCGTAAAATCGTTAAAATCAGATTAAAAATTGAAAATAGTGCAAACCCCATAAAATCAAGCCGGCATATAGTCCTGCAATTATGTCATCAAGCATTACGCCCCAATGGTTTAGGATTTTTTTATCGGCCCAGCTAACCGGAAAAGGTTTGAAAATATCAAAAATTCGAAACAAAATAAAGCCTATTATATAAAACAGCAGAGAAGAGCTATTGTTTTGCAGGTAAGAAGCTACGCCGGCAAAGGTCAGAAGTTGTCCGGCAACTTCATCTATAACTACGAAAGACGGGTCATGAGGAGTGCTCTTTAAGACCTCTTTAACCGCAGCGGTGCCAATGAAAAATGAAACTATAACACCGCTTATAATGCCCCAAAAACCAAAGAAATAAGCTAAAACAAAAGCCAGCGGAACGGTGGCCAAAGAGCCAAAGGTGCCTGGAGCTTTGGGGGCTCTGCCGCTGTTAAAAAAAGTTGCGAATAAAAAAGATATTTGTTGTTTCATTTCATAAATCCTTTTTCTATGCCGATTTTTGTTTGTCTGATGTATCAATTTGATAAAACTTATCAACAATTCTTTGGTATATTTGAACATTCTCAAGCGTTTTGTAATATCTGTCTTCAATGGTTTTTATCGGAATATGGCGGTTAATTTCCTTTTCGCGTTTTTGTGCTCTTTTTATGGCTGTTTCCAAAGGGCAGTGAATGTAGTACATAATCGTGGTGTAGCCAAAATTTTTAATGTTTTGCATTAGTTCTATATGGGCTGATGCTGAGCCGCCGTTGTCAAAAAATATATTTTTCTTTTCGCTTACGGCTCGGCATAAAAGTTCGTATCCAATTACTCGAGCCGGAATTTCCCATTTGTTGAAAGCATAGACCGTACCGTATTGTTTTAAGTCTTCTTGATATTCGTCAATGTCTTCCATGATGTCATCAAAAGCTATGAATATATGCGGAGCCCATTTTTGTGAATGGTAAAAAGTGGTCTTGCCGGCACCGGGGATACCGGCCATATGGATAATTCGAGGGTTTAGCTCGCTCGGTGCGGCTTGTAAATATTTGTTGATTATGTTTTCAAATGAAGAATTTTTGATTGCTTCATATTGATAAGGAATTATTTCATCGGGGTGATTTATAATTTCTTTAAGCAGCATGTAAGTCCTACGAATCTTATTACAAAACTCCTGCAAGCTATCATAACTTTTGTGAACTGTCAAACTCCTTGAAAATTAAAATTGTGGTTTAAGTGAATAAAATTGATGCATTGCGATAAATAATGGTTAAAATAATGGAAGTTTTTGGTAAGGAGATATAAAAATGCAGAAAATTATGCCGCAAAAATTGCAAAAAGGTGATGAAATAAGAATTATTGCTCCGGCGTCATCTCTTAAAATTATCGGGGAAGATTGTCGTAAAATTGCCGCCGAAAGATTTGAAAAAATGGGCTTGAAAGTCTCGTTTGCCAAAAATACAAAAGATGAAAATTGTGATTGTTTTATCTCGGATAGCATTGAAAGAAGAGCGGCCGATGTTATGGAGGCTTTTTTAGATAAAAATGTAAAGGCAATCTTTACCATCCTCGGCGGGTTTAATTCGAATCAGATTTTGCCTTTTCTGGATTATGAAGCTATTAAACAAAATCCGAAAATTATTTGCGGGTTTTCCGATATTACGGCTCTGTTGAATGCAATTAATGCCAAAACCGGATTGGAGGTTTTTTATGGGCCGCATTACAGCTCAATCGGGATGTTAAAAGGGTGTGAATATACGATTGATTGCCTGCAGAAAATGTTGTTTGAGGGTGCTTATGACTTAATTTCTTCCCAAGAATGGAGCGATGATTTGTGGTTTATTGATCAACAAAATCGGAAATTTGAGAAAAATGAAGGCTGGCTCGTAATTCATGATGGTGAGGCAAAAGGAAAAATCGCCGGCGGAAACTTGGGAACCTATGTTTTGCTTAACGGAACACCATATCAGCCCAAATGGGAAGAAGATACGGTGCTGTTTGTAGAGGATTGTTTTACGGCAGCCGCTGCCGATGGTAAATATTTCTTGCGGCAACTGCAAGCTTTGGCTCAGAGGAATGACTTCGTCAATGTTAAGGCGGTGGTTATCGGTCGCTTTCAAAAGGCTTCGGAAGTTGACAACAATATGCTGTTAAATATCGTGGCCGCCATTCCGCAACTTAAAGATTTGCCGATTATCGCAAATGTCGATTTTGGACATACCACACCGATTGCAACTTTTCCTATCGGCGGAAATTGCGTGATTAAAGACGGTAAAATCAGAATCGAGATGTAAGATGCCGGATTTTGCCTTTGAAAACAAATTTAACGGATTGGTTGCAGGAATCGATGAAGCCGGTCGCGGTCCTTGGGCCGGCCCGGTGGTGGCGGGTGCCGTCGTATTTCTTACTCGGGATGTTGATGAGTATTTGCTGCAAAACCTTGATGACTCAAAGAAAATTTCGGCCAAAAAACGCGAAATTTTATATCAGAAACTATTGGAAGCTAAGGAAAAGGGGCAGATTTTACTTTCTATCGGACAGGCCAGTGCCGAAGAGATTGATAAACTTAATATATTGCAGGCAACTTTTACGGCTATGAGGCGGGCTTTGGACAATCTGGGAAAAATTCCGCAGTATGCTTTGATTGACGGTAATCAGAAACCGCAGAATTTCCCTTGTGAAAGTTATACCGTTATCAAAGGTGATGCCCGCTCTTATTCAATCGCAGCAGCTTCCATCGCGGCTAAGGTATATAGAGACCATTTGATGAGAGACTTGGCACAGCAATATCCGTATTATGCTTTTGAGAAAAATGCCGGATACGGCACAAAAGCTCATATTGAAGGACTTAAAAACCACGGAATAATCAGCGGTGTGCACCGCGTTTCATATAAGCCGATTCAAGAATTTTTGAAAGTGGCGGCTTAAGCTTTGAAAAAACATAATTTTCGTTATTTTAAATTTTTCTTTCGGCCTTGTTAATAAATTTATAACCATCTCTAAGTCATACTCAGACACAAGAGCGATTTAACAACTTGCGGTCAAGGATATGAACAAGATAAAAATTCAGAGTATACTTAATACAATTATTAATGATGACTGTATTAAAGTGATGAATGAGATGGAGGAAAAATCCGTTGACTTGATTTTTGCCGATCCGCCGTATAATCTGCAACTCGGTGATGCTTTGTTGCGTCCGGATAACAGTAATGTGAGCGGGGTGTATGAAGAATGGGACAGCTTTGAAAGCATGGAGGCCTATGATGAATATACCAAAGCTTGGATGGAAGGGGCAAAGCGAGTTTTGAAAGATGACGGGGCTTTGTGGGTCATCGGCTCATACCACAATATTTTTCGGGTGGGAAGAATATTGCAAGATATGGGATTTTGGATCTTAAACGATATTATCTGGAATAAAGTAAATCCGATGCCTAATTTTAAGGGTACCAGATTTACCAATGCTCACGAAACCTTAATTTGGGCCTCAAAAAGCCAAAATTCCAAGTATACCTTTAATTACGAAGCCATGAAAGCCTTGAACGATGATACGCAAATGCGTTCGGATTGGCATATTCCGCTTTGTACCGGAAAAGAACGGCTAAAAGATAAAAACGGTGAAAAACTGCACCCGACACAAAAACCCGAAGCATTGCTCTATAGGGTGATTATGTCTTCAAGCAAGGTCGGTGATGTTATATTGGATCCGTTTTTCGGGACCGGAACCACCGGTGCGGTGGCTAAAAAATTGGGACGCAATTTTATCGGAATTGAAAAAGACAGTGCCTATATAGAAGGGGCAAAAGAGAGAATTGACGCGGTAGAAACGGTTAAAAACGGTTTGTGCTTGGAGTATGCCTGCAAGAAAAAATTGCCCAGAATTCCGTTTGGAAATGTGGTCGAACGAGGACTTTTGGAGCCGGGGGACATCTTGTATGATGTATCACGCAAACATTGTGCCGTTGTGCGTTCGGACGGAACTCTAAAGAGCGAAAATGCCGAAGGTTCAATCCATCAAGTGGGGGCTGCGGCTCAAAATGCTCCGGCCTGCAACGGCTGGGTCTATTGGTATTTTGAGAATGCTAACAAGGAGCTGGTCTGTATAGACGAATTGCGAGGAATGCTCAGGGCCGAGATTGAAGCTTAATTTTTATAAAAAACCTGTTGTGTAAAATATAAACTTGGAATATATTGGTTCTAAGTTTATATTTTTTTATGACAAAAGTTTTTTTATAGATGCGTAAGTGGTCTGAAAAAAAGGATAAAACCGAGATTGATAATAAATCTGTCGGGGTTTTGGGGCAAACCTCGTCGGGGGATAATTATGCGGCAATAGATTTGGGTACAAATTCTTGCCGGCTGGTTATTGCCTCGCCTACGCCGTCGGCTTTTAGAATCGTTGAAACATTCTCAAAAATTACTCGTTTGGGTGAGGGAATTATCAATAATAACGAGCTTTCTCATACCGCTATCAGAAGAACGGTTAACGCGTTAAGAGTTTGTGCCGGCGTGCTGGAGGAATATGCTCCGATTGTGAAAGCCCGATATGTGGCGACTGCGGCTTGCCGTCGAGCCAAAAATTGCCAGTATTTTTTGGATTTGGTTAAAAAAGAAACCGGACTTAATATAGAGATAATTTCTTCACAAGAAGAGTCCAGACTGGCAATGGTCGGTTGTATGCCTTTGTTAAACCGAAACATCAGAAGAGCTTTGGTATTTGATATCGGGGGCGGCTCAACAGAGGTTTCTTTGGCCAGATTAAGCAATTCCGGCAGGGCATTTATTGAAGGGTATGTTTCTTTGCCTTATGGTGTGGTTACAGTCTCAGAGGCTTTTCCTAATCATGACATGACCGATTTGGCCTATAGTACCATCGTGGAAAGAACTCACAAAATTTTAAGTGACTTTGAAGCAAAATATCATATTGCCGAAGCCATTAGACGACAAGAAATTCAAGTTTTGGGAACTTCGGGCACGGTTACGGTGTTGGGAGCGGTGCATCTTAATTTGCCGCGTTATAATCGTTCGGCCGTCGACGGCTTGGCCTTGAGTATTCAAGATGTTAGGAAAACTATCGCTCGAATTAAAAGAATGGGTGATGACGGCAGACGCAAAAATGCCTGTATCGGTGCGCAAAAAGCAGATTTAACCATTGCCGGATGTGCAATTATCGAGGGTTTGCTCTCTTTTTGGCCGGTTAGCGAGATTACTATTGCCGACAGAGGTATCAGAGAGGGGATATTGTTGGATATGATGCATGCCGATAAAGTTCATAAGAAAAATAAAAAGAACTTCCGTTCGCGGTTTCCGTTTAATAAAAAGTCAAAACGCAATTTCTATAAGAAAAAAGCCAGTGAGGTAAAAAATGAGAAGTAAAACCTATGCCGGAATTGATTTGGGCTCAAATTCTTGCAAAATACTGATTTGTGATGAAAAAGGCAAAAAATTGTTTTTGAAAAATGCACAGACCAGATTGGCGGAAGGAATGTATCAAGAAAATAAAATTACCGATGAAGCTTTTAATCGCGGTTTGAAGTGCTTTTTTGAGTACCGTCAGTTGTTGGATAAATATAATGTGGAGCCCAAAAATATGCGAGCAATTACCACGGCGGCTTGCCGGACGGCTAAAAACGGTGCCGAGTTTGTGAAAAAAGTATACGATGAATCCCACATAAGTTTAGAGATTATTGATGGCTTGGAAGAAGCCAAGCTTAACTTAAAGGGGGCAATGGAACATGTATTGGGAAAAAGCAAGTATGTTGTGGTTTATGACTTAGGCGGTGCTTCGACCGAAGTGACTTTGGCTACCAATGCCAAAAATCCGGAAATTATTTATTCGGTATCTATTCCTTGGGGGGCCAGAAACTCTTCCGAAGCTTTTAACTTGGTTGAATATTCCGGCGAAAATGCCTCAAAATTGCGGAAGGAAGTAGACGGCTATATGAATGAATTTCTTGAAAATGCCGATTTGAAAAAGCATGAAGATATTTTGTTTATCGCAACATCTTCAACTCCGCTAAGACTGGTTTCAATGATTAATAATTTCGGTGAATATGACAGGGAAAAAGCCGATGGCTTGAAGATGAATAAAGAAAAAATGGATAAGGCAATCGACGGTATTTTATATTCAAAACGCGAAGAATTGGCCAAAAACCCGTATATCGGGGATAAGAGATCTTATATTTTTATTGCCGCCTGTGTGATTTTTAAGCAAATATATGACCGCTTGGGATTAGAAGAAGTTACGGCGTCATTGAAAAGTGCCAAAGACGGAATTGTCGCCGATTTGATTGAACGCGACCAAAAAGCTAACATAATGTTGAAGAGTAAAAACAATGGCAAAACCAAGTAAGGCAGCAAATGTTATCGGCGGAAGACATAATTTAAGTGTTAAGGTTAAAACTGCCAAATATAAGAAAAAATCCTCAAATCAGTGGTTGTTGCGGCAGCTTAACGATCCTTATGTGGCCGAGGCCAAAAGGCAAGGTTATCGTTCAAGAGCGGCTTTTAAGCTAATTCAATTAGATGAAAAATACCATTTTTTGGGCAAAGGTAAAACCATCGTTGATTTGGGATGTGCCCCCGGCGGTTGGACTCAAGTTGCGGTGATGCGAAATAAGGGTTGCGGCAAAGTTGTGGGAATTGATATTTTGGAAACCGAGGCAATCAACGGAGCTGAGTTGATTTGTCAGGATTTTACATCAGAAGACGCTCCGGATAAGCTCAAAGCTTTGCTTAAAGGTGAGGCCGATATAGTTATGAGCGACATGGCGGCAAATACCACCGGGCACCAGCAAACCGATCATTTGCGAACTATAGGTTTGGTTGAGGCGGCTTATGAATTTGCCAAGGAAGTGTTGGCAGAAGGCGGAATTTTTATTGCCAAGGTATTTCAAGGCGGAGCCGAGGGCGGACTTTTGGCCGATGCGAAGCAAAATTTTGCCAAAGTTGCTCATTTTAAACCGGCGGCAAGTCGAAAAGAGTCGCCGGAAACATATTTGGTGGCACAAGGGTTTAGAAAAAATAAGGCCGATTGATATTTTAATTTGACAGTTTGGGATAATCGGTATACTGTTGGGTAAGTTATCTTAAGTTTAATGAAAAAATAATTATGTATTATGGAAAAAATTTATTTAGGCGATAGAAAGGTTGTGTTGCCCTATGTGCCGAGAAAAGGTTATTATTTTACGGATTTAGAGAAAGCCTTGGCAGAGGATTGCGATTTTGTGGCAATAAACGAGACTGGAATTCAAATCTCCGGTAAATTGCCAAAGGACGCAAATTCAAAAATGAAAAAGATTGCCAAGCTTGAGCTTGCTGAGGGTAGGAAAGGATTTGTCTTTTCTGTCGTCAGGTCTCAGATGATTGGTTTATTCTTCTGGGCTAAAGGAACGCAAGAATTAATTGAATTGGTTGACCCCGAAGTTAGAAAAAACTTCGTCGTGGTCGAAGGAAATTTGATTTAGTATGATGGTCGTAAAAGCTGCTTGCTTTTACGGCCTTTTGCTTTATACTCCGAAAAAGTTTTTAGGAGAATAAAAAATGCAAAACGGAGCCAGATATCAGGCAATATTGGAAATCTTGACCGAAATTTTTGCTGATAAAATGCCGGCGGATAAGATTATCAATGATTATGTACGCAAGAGAAAATACATCGGGTCAAAAGACAGAAGATTTATTGTCGATGAGGTGTGGCGTATTGTTCGCAATCGGATGAAGCTTGCTTTTGATGCCAAAACGGAAGAGGCCAGAAAAATTTTGCTATATGCCAATAAAGATAAATTAAGTGAGATGTTTGACGGTTCGGCTTATGGATTGGCTCCGTTAAGTGAAGATGAAAAAACTTGGTTAAAAGAAGAAAATGAAGAACCGTATCCGGATTATGTCGAGGCAGAATGTCCGAAGTGGTTGTTTGAAAAGATTAAAGACATAAGTTTTTGTAAAGCCTTGAACGAACCGGCAACAACCGATATCAGAGCTCACGGAGTTTCTAAGGAAGAATTGGCAAGAAGACTTAAAGGCGAGGGGATTTCGGTTCGTGAGGGAGTTTATGCTCCAAAGTGTTTGAAAATCGATGAGCGGTTGGTCTTGAATAATTGCATGGCTTGGCAAGACGGGGTAATGGAAGTGCAAGACGAGGCCAGTCAGGTGGCGGCAATCTTGGCTGATGTTAATGCAAAACAAAAAATTATGGATTATTGTTGCGGAGCCGGAGGAAAGGCTTTGGCAATGAGTGATGTTATGCAAAATGAGGGCAAAATTTTGGCTCACGATGTTGATGCCAAAAGACTTGAGGCCATAAAGCCCAGAATGGAGCGATTGAAGGTAAAAAATATTGAGTTGGTAGATTTTGTGGCCGACTCAGATAAAGATTTTGACAGATTTGTGTTAGATGCGCCGTGTTCAGGCAGCGGAACTTGGAGAAGAGCTCCCGACAGTAAGTTTAGGTTGACGAAAGAAAAATTGTTTGGGTTAACCAAAATTCAAGAAGAATTGCTTGATGTGGCAGCGGCAAAAACCAAAATCGGCGGTAGAATCGTTTATATCACCTGTTCGGTTTTGGAAGAAGAAAACGAAGCACAGATTGCAAAATTTTTGGAAAGACACAGCGAATTTGAAACTATTGACTTGCAAATGTTGTGGGAAGATAAAATAACGGCACCGTATCCCTGTAAGTCGGCAAAATGGCTTAAGATGTCGCCGATTGCTACCGGAACCGACGGATTTTTTGTGTGCGTCATGAAAAGAAAATATTAGCTTTCCGCGTTCTTTTTATAAATGTAGGAAATAATCTCGGCAACGGCGGCAAAGGCCTCGATGGGAATTTCCTGATTAATATCAACGGCTTTTAATATTTGCAAAAGGTCGGCGTCTTGACGAATTTCGATGCCTTGTTCTTGGGCTATGGCAATAATTCGTTTGGCAATATCGCCGGCACCTTTGGCCAAAACTATAGGTGCTTGGTTGGAATCTTTGTCATATCCGAGAGCAACGGCATAATCAGATGTTTCGCTTGTGGAAAAATCCGATGCGGCGTTGCTAATGCGTGAATTTGTGCTATTATCTTGCTTGGACATGAGGGCTCCGGCTTGTTTGTTTTTTTTAGGATAGGCAAATTTACGGAGTTTGGCAAGAAGTTTTGTTTGGCATAGAACTTGCATGTCTTTTGGTGTGGGGACACCAAATATTATGCCATATGGGGAGTTTGATTGATGAATCTTAAAAATCTTACGGTTTTTAATTTGGCCGGTCGTAATATGAGCTATCAGGCGGCAAGACAAAAGGTCTTGGCCGAGAATATTGCTAATGCGTCAACGCCGAATTATTTGCCGAAAGATGTCGCTAAGCCCGATTTTATTCAAGAAATTACCAATGCCGAAAATACATTGCCGTTAAAAGCTACCAATGCAAAACATTTTACCGAGCTTAAGTCAATAAGCGATAAAAAAGATGCAAAGGGGTTTGTGGTATATACGCCGCAACCTGAGAATGCTTTGACCATCGATGGTAACGGCGTGGTGTTGGAAGATCAGATGAATGAAGCCAGCAAGGCCAGCTCGGAATATAAGAGAATGATTACCATCTATAACTCCTATAAAAATATGCTCTCAACCGCTACAACCAAGATTACGGGGTAAGCTAAATGGCCGGAGATTTGACATTGAGTGCGGATATAGCCGCTTCGGGAATGAAAGCTCAAGCCGAAAGGCTTAAGGTGATTTCGCAGAATATGGCAAATGCGGATTCGGTTTCAACAGAACCGGGCGGGGAGCCGTATCGTCGCCAGGTGGTCAGTTTTGAAAATTATGTTGATAAAACAAATGGGGCTCAGAAGGTTAGGGTTAATAAAATTATTGATGATAATTCGCCTTTTGAAAAAAAATATGAGCCCAATCATCCCGGTGCCGACAAAAACGGTTATGTCTTGTTGCCAAATGTTAATCCGTTGATTGAAATGATGGATATGAAAGAGGCTCAGAGAGTGTATGATGCTAATTTGAATATGTTGAAAACGGCACGCGAAATGAATACAAGTGTGTTGGATATTTTGAAATAGACGGGGGAATTTGAAAAATGGTGGCCAGTGTTACCAATGCATTGAATGCTTATCAAGCAGCTTTAAGCAGAATCGGTTCGATTAATTCGTCGCCGGTTGAAGAAACGGTTAAACCGGAGGAAAGTTTCGGTGCCGTGCTTAAAGATGTGGTTAACGAGGCAGTCGAAACACAGAAACAAGCAGAGATTACAACTATTAACGGGATTGCCGGAAAGGCAGATATTCAAGATGTGGTTTTGGCAATTTCAAATGCCGAGCAAGCTCTGGAAACTGTTGTTGCTGTTAGAGATACGGCAATTAAGGCTTATAATTCGATTATGCAGATGAATATATAATAAAAATTAATTTCTTTTTAAGAAAAAATATGGTAAAATAAAATCCGTACGGAGTAATTAACCGTGCGGATTTTTCTTAAGAAAACCAAGATTTAAGGACGCAACAAGGATGTTGAGTAAAGTACTTAAACATAGCCTCTTTAGTGAGGAATTTCGAGCTTTCTGCCGTTTGGCGGAGAGTTTTGTTGCGTCTGTAGTATGTACGAATCGACTTAGCAAAAAAGATATGGTTTATCGCCGGTGGGCTGGAGGTGAGAGATGAATAACAACATCACCTTAAATGCCTCAATGCGAAGCAATTTGATGAGTTTGGGAAACATCTCCAAACAAATGGATAAGACCCAGTTAATATTAGCCACCGGAAAGAAAGTGAACTCGGCAATAGACAATG
>CASEYY010000004.1 GCA_949292335.1 uncultured Pseudomonadota bacterium | reverse complement strand
AGGCTTTTTTACTTGGAGTTAATTTGCTATCACACTCTTGCATTTTCAACCGCATTTGCGAGCATATGTTCGTTATAATTAAAATATCTTTGCGTGGTTGAGATGTTTTTATGATTAGCCAGTTTTTGCACCAAACAGATATTCACGCCGGAATTTACCCATTTTGATACAAACAAATGTCGGCCGAGGTGACTTGCTCCTTTTATACTGAATTTGCGATAAACAGAACTAAACAAACGGCTGATACTCACACGATTGTAGGGTTTGTTTTGCTTTTGCGATGTAAATAAATAGCTCTCCTGGTTCAAATTGCTTCGCGTTTGTTGCAGATACTTCAAATATTCGGCAAATTCCTTCTTAATCTGCGAGTTCAAATAGTAGGAACATTTATTTTTGCCTTTGTTCTTGTCATAATCTAGGCAAATGGCGTCTTTGACTTTCAGAGTTTCGGTATAAACATCCCTAACCTGAAGATAACAAAAATTGATAGAACGCATACCGTTCAGCGAGCACAAAAAAATTCATGTACTACTATTGATTTTGATTAATAAAATTACCTATATAATAGTTGATAGTGCTATCATTTATGTTAATTTTTATTTGAAAGGATACAAAAATGCCTAGAAAAACAAATAATACAAAATATGTGGGAGATTGCTCTCCTTCTGGTATTGCAAAACAAGCTATCAAAGTATATAAAATGTCTAATGCTAAGAATCCTATTAAAACAGGAAATATAGCCATAGATTATAGAGTAAACAAAATACCTCTTGTTAAAAGATGGAATCAGGGCTTTAATCTTGGCAAAATGGCATTTGTTGCACAACAAACATATAATGACACTTGCAAACGAAAAAAATAGATGATTTAATTTATCTAGGTTAAAATATTTTATCAAGGAGATAACTTTCAATGAAAACTTTTGCTTGGCATGTTTTAATTTTAGGTGGATTTTACTTTGTTATCTCCTTAGTATTTCTTTTGCCTCAAAACATTGCAATCGACATTGCCGATATTGTAATTTCAATCATTTTTTTCATAATGCTTATTGTTTTGTGCTTCAAAAGAAAATATAATTTTATCAATCTTTTTCAAAACAAATTTCCTAAAACTACCAATTATATAGCCGCTCTTGGTTTTGCTGAGTATTTTAGCGTTATATTTATAACAATCCCTGGTATAATTTATGGGTATCAGGCAAGTAAAGCTCAATATAATGGCTCCGAAATTCCGCCAGCTCCGGCTGAATACCTTAATTTTATCTACTATACTTATATTGTTGTTTTATGTTTATCTATTATCTGGGCAACATATAAAAGCTTTATAAAAAAGTAAAGTAACGCCATGCCAAAGATTCTAAACAGAGCAAAAAATATTGTTGTTTTAATACTGTTGCTTACAGTTTTTCCTGCTACGTTCGTAGAAGGATTTTTGGCTTATGTATATCACTTTTCTGATGACGAGGGGCTTCGATTGTTCAAGCAAACATATGATGTTTTTTACAAAATATGTATGAACTCGGCATATATCAGTTTATTTTTAACCTATATTGCATCTCATTTTATCCGCAAAAGTCAAAAATTAAAATTATGGCTTAAGTGGTTACTTATCGCTTTGATTTACTTCATCTTATTTATGATTTTTATTTTTGTTATTATTTTTATCTTGGGACTGTCTTCTCAGTTTTTGTAAAGCACCGCTCCTTTATCAAGCAATAGGTTGGCAATATCTAGTTCTATTCGCTCCAAGGCTAAGGTTAAGGCTGTTTCTCCTTGGATATTGAGCCAATTCACATCAACTCCTTTATCTATCAACATTTGGATGGTTTGTAATTTGGTATCATCTTCCATATTTTCGTTCAATATTACCGACATAATAGCGTTATATCCGAATATATCGGTTCTATTGACTTCGCTTCCCTCGGCAATAAGGAAATCAAGCGGCTCTTTTTCCATGCAGAAATAGCAAGCCACCAAAAATAAACTGGCTCTGCGGCGATTGATTGAGGCATTTAGATTAAAATTGTTGGTTCTAATCAATTTTTTCAACTCACTGACCGAGTTGATATCAATATTACCTTCGCTCTCAAAATTATACGGCGGATTAACCGGTGTATTTTTTAATCTCTCTTCTATTTGTTTGATTTGTTCTTGGACTTCGGCCATTTCTTCAATGGTAATAAATTTAGAATAAGTTTTATCTTCGGGATTATAGATTAACATTTCCACTCCTTATCTGGTTCTTTATAAGGATATTTATCGTAAATAAAACCTATTTTGCGATTTGGCAAAAACAAACCTTTGACTAGATAAATATATACAAATTTCAGGTATAATAATCTGCCATGTTACAGACTTATGCCATCTTTCACTTCCGTAACCTTTAAGCCCTGTATAAAAAATAATGAGCGGGATAAAAAAAGCCCATGTATCAAAAGCAGTAAAACGACAAGCTAAATTTTCGTCCGACCTAAACCAATGAAAATAGCTGTTCCAATCAAATTCAAGATAATTATTATTCGGCAAAGCATAGGCAATGCAAATTTCTTGTGGTTTTAAATCTTTGGTAATTTGAGTGCCCCACATAATTGCAAAGGCAATAAATAACAATTCTAAAAAAAGATATTTGGCTATTTTCATTTAGTTGCACCTTTGGGCTTGTTTAATATCATTTCATGACATAGATAAATTAAAATAAACATATAGATAATCAAGGGTGAAAAAATCCGAAGCATCCCTAGTGCTAAATTCAGTATACTTTGAAATGTAATAATAAAATCAGTGTGATAAAACAGAAACCCAATATAGACAGACATATAAACGATGATTTCCATAATTGAAAACGGCAAAGTTATTGTTTTTGGCAGCTTAAGTGCACCATAGATTTTTAGAAACGTATAAAATGGTAAACTGAAAAAGTAAACACAGCACAAACCAAAACCACTAAAACGACAAGGCAACCCCTCGGCAGAATAAAACCAATGAAAATAGTTGCTCCAACCAAATGAAAGGTAATCAAGCTCAAATTCTCCGTATTCCGGTGTCATACAAGCATCGACCTCACCAACTTGTCCCAAAAGAATATTTCCCCATGAATAGATGGCTACAAAGAGAACTAATTCTAAGAACAAATACAAAATTGATTTTGCAACTATCTTCATCGGTCAATTCCAATATTTTCAATAAAAAATAATTATAAATCGTCAACTTCTTGCCATGTTTCCAAACACCATGACTGAGAATGTCCTTCAGCAATACAATTATCAATAAATTTATACCTAGAGTGTCCCCACATCACAAACATTGCAAGCAATAGGATTACAAATAGCATAAAGGCATTTCGAATTAACGGATTGACAGCTCGACCAAAGGCTTGGGTTGCAATCTTATTTCCTGCAAGATTGCCCACTAAACCACTCAAAGTCTGCTGGGCATAATTTTGCCAATTATCCTGCCCCGAGCCAAAACCATAAATTATACCATTTGTAGCAGCATTATATTTATTTAGCTTGTTTTTAACCCCCAACGGTGCCGTTTTTGAATATCTAAATAACTTAATCGGTGAAACATAAGCCCCAGCCATTTGAGCAACTGTTGTTGCGGTTGGACTTTCTTGCAACCCTTGGGCTAAAACCTGACGCCGATTGTCACGCCCTTGAACATACCCTCGTTTCATTGCATCCCATACACTTTCGTTGGTCTTATTCCATTGCGGATTTAGGCTTGCTAAGCCATAACCGAAAGCACTTGCCGCTCCTTCTAATTCATCGGCCCAGCCAAGGCTTAGTCCGTCCAAAGCTGCGGTCGTCAGTTGCTCGGCTTTTCGCAAAGTATTATCCCAAGTTGATGACTGCGAATTTGGTTGTTGAGATGAGGTCTGTTGCCCATAACTTGGCTGTGATACCGGAGCTGTGATTTTAGGCTTAAAAACAGGTGTTTGTTGCACACCGTACTTTTGCTGCAAATTCTTAAGCACATCTAAATCAAACCTGGTTTGTAATTCATCTCTCAAGCTCATATTCGCATAATCAGGTGTCTTAATCCCATTATATTTGGTTTGCAATTCAGACAAACGGTTGCGTTCATCTTCTTCTAATAATTTTCTTTTATAGGCTTCAAAATCCATATTTCTTCTCCTCTTATTGTTAACAATAGAAACATAAGATTAAGAAATATCTTATCCTAAAATCAATCCTCCATAACGATAGACGTATCAGCTATCTAGCGTAGAAGCTTTTTGAATTCACGGTTATTATATTGTGCTAATTGCACTAATTTGTTGGCAATATTTTGTTTTACATAAGGGATTGGCATATCTTCCGATTTATATGTCAAATACCTCATAACAAAATAGTTGGCGGATAATGTTTTGCCGGCTTAATGATATTGCATAAATTTTTCATATTGTATTTTTTTGAAATATTCCCTGAAAGGAGCATATTTTTCATCTCTTAACTTTCTGGCCTTGCGGGCACAATTTTTCCTTTCGTATTTACATAAGACAGAAATTGAATTTTTACGCATTTCACTCCATTGCTCTCGGTTTTTATACAAAATAATATTTATCAAATTCATTATTTGTGCTTGCAGTTGTGAAAAATTTATCTTTGCTTTATGATTTTGCAAAATATTTCTCAGCCAATACATATCCTGATTATCCATACTCATTGTTGAATCTAACAATAAGTCCACATCTACATTTAGGGCATTGGCAATCTTGGTTAAGTCTGTAGTTATCAATTCTATCTTTTGACATTCAAGTGATATTTTTCTATAAATGCAACCAAACGATTATATTTTTGACTTGTGAGATTTATATAGCGTAAGTTAAAATAGCAAAAATTTGGATTTTATACACTATGCCAACCTATTTTACCCGAAAAACTTGTTGTCATTGAGGTCATTAAGTCCAAAATTTTGCACTAACCCACGGTAAGATTTATTCCATTTTACTCTCAAATCTATCTTAAATACAAAAGTGAACCTATGCCAATATTTTAGATTTGCTTTAATTCCTCAATCAGTTCAAAGATTGTCATATCTGAGGCTTGAAGCTTAGGAACACAAACCGGTGTCGGCTTGTGTTCGTCATAAATCGGACTGCCGGTGCGGCGGACAAATATCGCCGAGCTGAGTTGCTTTCCGAATGTCGGTGTATATTTACTGGCAAGCCCTTGTTCTTTGCTCCAATATCTTGATGTATTGCTACCCGAAAGCGGACTTCCGGTTATTGAATAAAAATAGGTATCCTCCTGTTTCCAAGGTGTGTGTTGCCACAAAAGCAGCAATTCACCCAGGCATAAAGAAAAGGTCGGAATATACAAGGCAAAAACCCCGCTGCCTTGAACAGCGATATTGTAATATTTGGGATTTGATAAAATTAAATCTTGATGTTGTTGCAGTAAATCTAAATTATCAAACAATACTTGCAACACCTTATTATCAGGCTCATCTGCCTGAACAAAGAATTTGATAGTCATTATATTTCTCCTGTTTAGTCCGCTTGGTTAAAGTGGGACAAGTTGGCATAAATTCACTTTTACATCGGTCATATAGCATAAATCATCATCAAATGTCAAGTCTTCTCTCGGTATATTATAAAATTCTCTGCTGTTAATCCGTGTGAATTAATTCACAAACATCATTCCAACCGCTATTATGAGTAGCTCCGTTCACAACAATCACCTCAACATCTTTCCCGACGAAATCTTTAATTAACCGTGGCGGTATTACTTTATCACCACTCCCGACATAATGCACTTGCGGTATCTTAGCAAACTGCTCACTATAATCAGTCAAATTCAATGATTCATTCAAAGGCGGCAGGTTGTGATATTGTGTCCAAGCCAAATGGTCGAGATTACCTGCAATGGTGATGATTTTTTTGACATTCAATCCTGATTTAGCGGTTGCGACCAAGCCGGCAACTTGAGCTCCGCCGGAAAAGCCGATTAAAACAACGGGGTTATTTCCGACAATGCTTTTGATTGCTTCATATTCGGCATTAATTACTTCCGGTGCAAAACGAGCCGTTGTCCAATGTCTTTGAGAGCAAATCTGGCTTTTAACATATTGGCACGGCCTTGCCAGATAAATCACATTCGGGCTATTATCACCGAAAGCCAACTCTCGCACCAATTCTCCTTTAGGTGTCGGGTCTTGTGTGGGGTGCCCGTGTGCATTAAAGGCATAACCATCACCCTCAATATAAATTTTATATATTCCATCAGGTTCGGTTATTTTCTGCCACGAAGCAATATCAAAATACTGCGTTTTGATTTCTTTATAAGTAAACTCCGGCGGAATGCTAACAGTCGAACATCCACTCAAAAACAAAAGAAGAAAGATTTTTATTATATGTTTGGTCATAATGAGATTATAACGCAAAATAAAAAAAAAGGTACCCCAAAATTACTTTTGCGGCACCTTTTCTCACCAAGGAAATTTCTATGAAATCTAATAATCCTCAAATACTAAAATTTATATTTAGCATTTAACAAACCGGTGTGGTCTTGATAATCCTCACGGAATTTACCTTCATAACCAAGTGCGAATTCAACATTGTCGTTGACTTCTGCAGTTACTCCGGCTCCGAATTCCATGCCGAAGCGATCTAAAGCATCACCTTCGACCACATAAGCAGAACCATTGGCCAAAGTTACAACCGAGTTGACATCATCATTTGTCAAATCATAAGTTGCGGCAACTCTGGCTTCCGGTTTGATGTTCATGCCGTTTTCAAGAGCAAAGTTTTTGCTAACTTTGGCACCGATAACACCGGTCAAGATATCACTGTCACTGCTTGATACCTTTTGGTCGGCTGAATCTGTATAGCCGTCTTGGCTGATATGAACATAACGCAAGCCGACCTCGGGGGTTAATCCCAAACCGTTAACTTGCATATCATATCCGACCATAGCCTGCAAGCCGAAGGTTTCAACATCATAATCCGAGTTAATTCCTACACCGGTAACATTTTTGCTTTCGGAATAATCCGACCATCCGTATGACATGATACCGTTGACATACCAGTTGCTTGGCTTGTATTCACCATAAACAAAGGCGGTATGAGTATCAACATCGGTACTTCTCATAAATCCATCGATATCGGTATCGGTATAAGCATAACCCAAACCGATTTTTACATCATCATTGATGTATTTTTCAACACCCATGGCAATACCCGATGAATCCGAATCAAAGCCATAAGCTTTTGAAGTATCATCAAGTTTAGAATGATTAAACAGGCCTTGAACCCACATTGCTGCACGCTCGAAAATATTGTCGCCCGAAGCCATGCCTTCGCCGCCGGTAGAAATTGTTCCGCCGGTTAAGCGGGTAGAAATAGCACCGAATACTTGGTTGGCAGTCTGGGTTTCGCTATGTTGAACCATCGGTGCAACTTCGGGAGCCAAAGCGGTAGCGGCGTCAGTGCCTGATTTAACATCATTTTTGTCGGAAGACTGTAGCAAAGAAGCAATATTATTAGCTGCCGCATTAAAAGTTTCATTATCGGTATTACCATTTGTAATGGCTGTAATAGTAGAAGCTTGACTTGAGCTTGCTCCGGTAGAAGCAGCAATCTCATCAGCAGCTTTTTTAATCACATTGTATGTACCGTTAGCATCTGTCGTTTCGATTGTAAATAAAGCATTGTCTGCGTTGGTAATATCAAATTCCTGATCCAAATTTCCGCTCACCAACTGATAACCTTCTTTACCGGTAAAACCATTGGCAAAAATCATATCCAAACTGACCCCCTCATTAACAACATCATTAGTTATTGTCGTTGTACCGGCATTAACGGTCAGTTGTGAACCATCGGCAAATGTTATAGTACCGTCACCCGAAATACCTCCATCAAGAGTAAGATGTCCGTCTACCGTAATCTTACCGTTATTATACAAATCATTATCACCATGATTATCAGTATTTGAAGAAAATACATTATCCCCGCTCAAAGTAATGGTACCGGTTTGCATATTATGTATTGCACCACCGGATCCTGATGCCGCATTACCCGAAAAGGTAGAATTTTCAATAGTCATTGTTCCGGCATTCGAAATTGCACCGCCTTTATAAGCATTATTATTGCTAAATTGACCACTTACAGAACTTATTGTACCGGTTTTACTATTATAAATAGCACCGCCTCGACCGTTTTCACTGCTTCCTTGGCGAACAGCATTATTTCCGGTAAATGTTCCGCTAAGAGAACCGATAACGCCTTTGTTTCCGTTATAAACGGCACCTCCGTCTATAGCCTCATTAGAAATAAATGTTCCACTAACGGAAGGAACTTTAACCTTACTATTATAAACGGCTCCGCCATTTTCGTCTTCACTTTTCAGATTTCCAAATGTTCCAGAAATTTCTTCTGTACTATCGCGATTAACCACTCTATCAGTAGCCAAGGCATTTGTTGAGCTAAAAGCAGCCACCAAAGCCGTTGTAATTAAAAGTTTATTTTTCATACGATTTAACATCCTTTTTAAATGGTTAAAGAAAAACCCGCACATTTAAGGCGGGCGGATATTCGAAAACCGTATACGTTTAAACGGCTCGGCTTATTTGGCTGAGCCTTATTCGCCGACATCCGTCCAAAAGAATCAGAAGTCGGCACAATTTTAGAGTCGTGTGCACACGACTAAACGTATAAAGGGTTTTCGACGCCCTAAGCAATTTCATTGCTCGCCGTCAGGGTACTAAAAAAGTCACCAATAATCAAGACAATTTTTATAAAATAATTGAGAATATTAATATTTTATTATATAGCTATATATTACAATGAGCGGTAAAATAATTTGAAACAGAGGAAACCATGGAAGAATTTGTATTTGAATCCAAAGAAGAAGCACTGGAAATCATAGAAAAAGAAAATATTCTCAAAGAATATATGTTCAGCGATGTATTTGGTGAAAGAAATGAGCAAATCGACAATGAGATTTGGCAAAATCTTGATAAAAAAGCTCCTTTAGTTCAAACACTAAGCGTTAAACAATTAAATATTTTGTATAACACCCTCCAAAATCCGCAAACCGCAAGAGAAGAAGCCGCTTTGGATAATTTAATGAGCGGCATAAACAGCAAGTTAAAAGATTATGCCGCCAGTGAGAAAAACGAGTTGGATCCCGCTGACATTGAACCGATGATTTCGCTGATTCAAAAATGCAGCAACAACTCTCAGCTCAAGCAATCTGATACCCAAGAATTATACCAAGCTGCTCTTCAAAAGGTCTTGGCCTACGCCTCCGCCTATGACAAAGAAAACAATTTAGACAACATGGACAACAAAAAAATCAGTCTTTACGCAAGAAATTTTGAAAAAATGTCCTATTGGCAAACCGATGTTACCTCTTTGGATGAAACCCCGGAAAACAAAATGGTAAAGATACCGGGCGACAAACTTTATGATTTTGTCAAAAACCAAGTTCACGGAAAAGACAACGCCTCTTATTCCACGCTTGCCTCGGCCCTGTCCGCCGCCATAACCTACAACAACAAAGAATTAAGAGCACCTATAATCAAGCAAACCATCGAAAAAATAAAAGGGCACATAAAAGAACGCAAGATTATTCCGATTTCGGATATTGAGGGTGCAAAATACATCAGCGGTATGTTATCAAAAGACAAAGCATATGCGGCCGAAATCAAAGGCTTTGAGAAAGTAATTAGCTGCAGCATAGAGCACGACAAAAAGCTAAAAGTTTTTGAAAATATTGATAATATTGTATCCAACACCGAAATCATGGGCAAACGCAGATTATTCGGGCGAGATTTGATAAAACAAACCAACGATGATAAGAAGTTGTTAAAAGACAGCGATTTGGCGATTTGGCTCGAGTCCGTAAGAGGACGAACCGTATGCCAATTACTCGGCAGCCCCAATCTAACCAAAGAGCAATTCAATGACCGATTTGCCGATAATGTGGTCGGCGAATATTTAAGCATGGTTTCCACCGGCAAAGAACTCTGCGGCGAAAACAAGAAATCTGTTTTCAAAAAGCTTTTCAAAAGCATAGGAAAAAACAAAAAAATAAAAATTGACCAAGACATAGTAATTGCAAGCACGGTCAATACCAATAATCAAACCACTGGCTTTATATCCCGACTTACGGACAATGTTGACAAAGAGGTTGGCAATCCCGCAAATGAGAAATTCAATCTCAAAACCAACAACAATTTCAAAACAGCGTTAAAAGGCTTCAAAAAGTGGATGTCGGAATGCGACCTCAAAGCCACCGAAAGATGGGGTGACAAATATTTATATGCCAAAGGTTTTGTACAAGCAGTAAGTAAACAATCAAAATGGGCAATGGCATTCAGTGCCGCAAAAGTAACCGGAGTAGTGCTCGGAAGTCCGTATATACTTCCGGCTGTAGCTGCGGCATCATTTGCCAACACCTGTGTTCAGTTTGGCAAAGACTATTCCGCGGCCAAAAAAAAAGCACAAAAAAACAACAAAAATCTTACTTTAGCAAAATATTGCTCCCAAAACAAAACCCGACTGGCTTCCATGGCACTAAGCGGCTTCGTGACCGCAGCGACCTTTGGCAGTATCGGCGGCGGGAATGCCGTCACTTCAGCCATACTAAACGGCAAAGTTTTTGCCAGCGGAGGAATTGCCGCGGTTAAATGTGCCGAAAGATATAATTCGGTAAAAGACACCAAAGGTAAAGCCCGTGCTGCTTTTGAAGCTGCGTTTGTTGCCGCCACAGCCGTAGGCAGTTATGCCGTATCCCACTTTGCGAGCAATCTTGGTTTTGAAGGAGCAAAATCAATATCTGCCGATAGCCAAACCGATATGGGACACGCGGTAGATTCCACGCTTGCAGCCACCGGTAAAGGCAAAGATAACAGAAACAACTCCGGCAAGAAAAGATTTTCCGTTATTTCCACCAGACCGCAACAAAACTCGGCTCCCCGTACCCCCAACAACACTATAGCCAGAGCCATGATGTCGCAAAGCGGCAGAACATAAACTTTTTTGGCGGAGGAAAAGCCAGCGAGAGCCCTAAGGGAATTTCCTTATATTCCGGTGCTATGAATGTACATCACCGATTATTGAGCATTTATTTCCTGCACGGTTGCCGTGTCGGCTACTTCACCGTCTGCCGCATTTAGGTTTGCTTTCATCAAGACGGCAAAACCTGCCGCAAACAACAAGCACCGACCCATTTTGGTAATTTTTTTTGTTTTACGGCCTCTGTAGTCGCGAAATTATTTTTATTTCTCAACAATTTTACTGATTTTTTCACGATAAACAGTAATAATTTCAACACCAACACCACGATATTCGGCAAGACGAATATTGCCGTAATTTCGCCCAAAACCGCAGCTATTAAATAAGGGATATAGAAAGCCGTCGCCGAGTTTTTAACGAGATATGGATTTTGCATAATCAGAGCAAAACAATAACATACCATCAGCCAATAAAAGAGATTCCAGCCCCGAGACTTTATTTCATTGAGTACTGTTAATTTAACGGAGCTGAGTTTTCCCATTGTAGCATCCAAAACACAAATTAAATTTTCTTAGATATTTTTGCCGTAATGAAGTATGCTAAGACAAAAGCCAACCCAAAAGCCGACACACCGGCCACCCCAAATACGGTCTTTTCATCCGGTTCATCAAAATAAAATTTAAGATCATGTGTTTTTTTATCTTTAAACAAGGCCGTAGAATAGAGTCTTCCGCTCCGATAATATTCTTTAGCCTCGCCATATGGTTCACCGTCTTTAATATAATAGTCTTTATACAATTTTCCGTTTCTGTAATATTCTTTAATCGGTCCGTTTTCAACATTATCGACATAGTTAATTTCGGTTTGTACATTACCGTCCGGATAGTACACTTTAGCCGTACCCTGTCGCAAGCCGTCAATATAATTGACTTCAGACAATATATTACCTTCCTCATCATAATGTTTGGAAATGCCGTTGGGAACGCCGTTAATTATTGTATACATAACATCAAGATTTCCGCTTGGATAATATGCTTTAAGATATCCGGTAAATTCTCCGCCGATACAATCTCTTTCCATGAGCAATGAACCATCTTCATAATAGGTTAATTCAGAAGATTTGCATTCGCCTTTGGCAAAAATACATTCGGTTTTAACTTTACCGCTTGGATAGAACATTTTTATACTGCCTTCCAGAAGTCCGTTATCCAACATTGCCTCTATTTTGCTGCCGTCGTCATACTTTACGACCTCCATACCGGAAACCAGTCCGTTTTTGTATGGAATTATAGCCTCGCCGCCCTCAAATTTTTCCTTTTGCACACCATTATAAGGTTTACCGTTTTCATCGGTTTTAACCATATTTTTACTCAACGACAAGATTTCCTGTTGGATTCCCTCCAAGGGATGACTAGCCCAAGCCCAATTCAGATTTGCCAAAATTATGACCAGAGAACAAATCAACTTTTTCATATTATTTTCTCCCTTTCAATTTGGCACAAACCGCTCCGCAAAGGCACCCTGACAACATTGCCGTTGCAATAATCAAGTATAGAGTTTTTTGTTTTTGTTCACGATTTTGCTGAGGATTTTTTTCTTCATCCACGATATACCCGCTCATTCCGATAGCATTACGGATTATTTTTCCGTCTTCATCATAATTTTTGATACTTCCGCGGAGCATACCGTCCTTATACTCATATTCTGCCTTTATTTTTCCGTTTGGATAATACCAAACATCCAATCCTTCCTGTTTACCATATTCATAATCCGTTTTCGAAGCCAAGGTACCATCTTCATAAAACTTTTGCACAACTCCGTGCAATAGGTCATTTTCATAGGGTAGCAACCCAATAAGATTTCCTTTTTTAGCATATAATTTAGCAATACCGTTGCGTTTATTATTTTGATAAGGAGTTTGGGCATATATATTTCCATCATCATAAAACTCGGTAACAATTCCTTCAGCTTTACCGTCTTTCATAATAATATTTTTCTGCGGATTACCGTTTTCGTAATAAGTAACGACCTCACCTTCTCTTTTATCATCGACATAATATTCCTCTTGAGCCACTTTTCCCGAAGGGAAATACATGACATATTTTCCGTTTCTGAGGCCGTTAATCATTTCGATTTCTTCACGCACTCCGCTATCGGGATAAAAAATTTTGACCTGACCGTTTTCCAATCCTTTGCTGTAATGTATTAAGGCCTGCACCATACCGTTTTCGAAGAAATACTTTCTCTCGCCCTCTGCCAGACCGTTTTGGAAGTGGGTAATTTCGGCAATTTGACCGGACGGATATTTTTTTTGCATTTCGCCCTGAGCTTTACCGTCGACAAGATTAACGAACATATAGGAACCATCCGGCATCCAGAATTCTGCTTTACCGTTAGCTTTTCCGTTTTTGTACGGTATTTTAAACTTTGTCCCGTCATCAAGTTTTCCGTTATCGACACCGGTAAAAGGTTCAGATTTATCACCATAAAAAGTTTGCATATGTTCAAAAGACACGACATCTTTTCCATAAGAATAATGAGAGAACATCAAGAATACGATAGCAAAGGTTGCAAAAACTAAATTTTTCATTTTATCACTATTCCGCGATTAAAAGATTTTCACTCAGACTGCGTTATGATATTACATAGTAAATAAAAGTCAACAGCAAAATATTCTTATTTTGTTCTTTTTTTATTTTTTATCGGATATGAAGAAAAATTAATTTCTTTTTAAGAAAAAATGTGGTAAAATAAAATCCGTACGGAGTAATTAACCGTGCGGATTTTTCTTAAGAAAACCAAGATTTAAGGACGCAACAAGGATGTTGAGTAAAGTACTTAAACATAGCCTCTTT
>CASEYY010000003.1 GCA_949292335.1 uncultured Pseudomonadota bacterium | reverse complement strand
TTATAAGGCGGTTTTGTTTTATAACAAAATAAGGAGTTAAAACTGTGAATCTAAAACAAGAATTAAGAGAAAACTTGTCGATTGAATTGCGAAAACTCAGGCAAGAAAAAGGCTTGAGCATTCAAGAAGTGGCACTAATGTCGCCTTTGTCGATACAGATGATATATGATATGGAACAAGGAAACAACCGCCGTTTCAATATCTATCAGCGACTGCTCAAATTTTATGGCAAGAAATTAGAGTTTACGATAAAAGACTTGGAGTGATTAGATTCTCGGGTCAAGCCCGAGAATGACGCTTCTTTATATGTCACCCTCGGGCTCCGACCCGAGGGTCTCATAAGCTATTGTCACATTGTTTTATTAGATTCTCGGGACAAGCCCGAGAATGACGAACCTAAAAGAGACTTAGGACACTTCTGGCGGCTTGCGAGGCAAGTGACAGGGAATTAATCGCCAACTGTTGACGGGTTTGCAAAGTCAAGTATTCGGCCGAAGCTTCGTTCATATCGGCCAAGGTTAAATTATCAGCACCGGTTTCCAATACATCGGTCATAGCTTCGGTAAAGTCAATGCGGGTCTTGATTATGCTGTAATGATTACCCAATTCTTCTTGGAATGAACGAATGGAATTAACCGCTTTGGTTATTTCTTCCAAAGATTTGATAATATCGCTTTGGTTCTCCCAGCTGACCGTGGTTAAACCGATATTTGCCGTCGACATATCCTTGCCTTCCACTTTATACTTATTGGAACGGTTTTCGTTTAGGGTAATTTCCTTTAAGGCTCCGTTGAGTAAGTTTATGCCTTGATAAGAGGAATCCAGTATCAAGTTATCGTACTCATCCAATATTTTTTGATAACTTGCGGAATATCCGCTCAAATCACCATTGGTACTCTCTGTCATTTCGGCAATTACTTCCGGCAAACTCCACGCCGCCACATTTTCAACATTTAATGTACTTTCGACATTGTCAAAACTGATATAATGAGTTGTACCACTCGCATTTTCATCGCGATAATCTTCCTTAACCTTATACCATTTTACATTGCCGTCTTTTTCAAAAGCTAGTTTAGCTCCAGCTTCTATGTTCAAAATATTTGCACCTTTTCCCCCATCTGCCGAATTAGCTATAGCTTGATTTGTGGTATTAAAATAAATTTCCGCCGTTTTATATATATTTATACTGTTATTTCCATTACTCATTAAGTAAATACCTTGCCCGTAGTGATTATTTATTAAAACTTTGCCGGCAATACCTATATTACTGTTTCCCCATGCAGCCAATGCTCTAACCGTTTGAACATCACTATGTGTTTTAAGTAAAACATCGGCCTTCTCTTCTATAGTACAACTTCCTCCTTCATACGACGCAATAGCGTACCCTCCTTTTCCAAATATATCAATATTTATAAATCCTCTAATACTTGCAGTAGCTCCTTTTGTAGTTGTAATACCACATCTTATATAATTATTTGTTTTATCATCAGGAAAACTACATTTTATATCCATATTCTCTACTATTGCATTTGCATCATAACCTATAAGAGCTACCGCAGCAACAACACTATTAATTGTGGTGTTTTTATAATTCAATGATAAATTCGAAACCGTACAATTATCTTGATTAATAGCAATCAAATTTATATTCGCTATCGAAGCTGTAGCAGTGATAGAAGAAAATTTATCTGTTGTAGTATCATAATTACCGAAATATCCTACTCCGACTAATTTTTGATTAGCCTTGAGTGTTAACCCACCGGAGGTTGAAATATCTCCCAAATCAATCGCACCGTAGACGCAGATGGTTTCCTTGCCGGCCGCTATCGCATCGCGTAATTCCTGTTCCGTAGACACCACCGCTCCGTTTTCACCGACTTGTTCAATAAACCATTCTTTTTCCGGTACTGCAACCGTCATCGCCTCGGTAACTACTGCCGAAGCTTGTTCCAAAAATTCTAACCCCGAGGTCAATCCTTGGGTCGCCGCCTCAATAGTTTGAATACCTTGCCCCATCGCGTCCAGCAATGCCGTCAAATCAGCCGCCCGATTAGACAGAGAACGAGCTTGGTAATAGCTGGACGCATTGTCTATTGCCGAGTTCACTTTCTTGCCGGTGGCTAAAATCAGCTGGGTCTTATCCATTTGTTTGGAGATGTTTCGCAAACTCAGCAAATTACTTCGCATTGAGGCATTTAAGGTGATGTTATTATTCATCTCTCACCTCCTGCCCACCGGCGATAAACCATATCTTTTTTGCTAAGTCGATTCGTACATACTATAGACGCAACAAAACTCTCCGCCAAATGGCAGAAAGCCCGAAATTCCTCACTAAAGAGGCTATGTTTAAGTACTTTACTCAACATCCTTGTTGCGTCCTTAAATCTTGGTTTTCTTAAGAAAAATCCGCACGGATAGCTACTCCGTACAACCTAAATTTTACCATATTTTTTCTTAAAAAGAAATTAATTTTTTTTAATATTCCATATTCTAAAATAACTATAAAATGTTGACTCCTTGGTTTTGTTGTATTAGATTGCAAAAACAAGTGATAAATAAAAGGTTTTTTTTAATATGTGCACGCAGTCTTTTATATCAAATATTTCTCGTATTATCCCTTAGGGGATTGTAGTTATTTCGCACATGTCATCATCAAGTTTTTTTGTTTTAATCAATCAATTTAAATTTTTAAGGTGTTTTAAAAGATGAAACATTATGCAGATGTTAAGGCTAAGCCTGATTTCGTAGAATTGGAAAAAGAAGTCCTTAAGTTTTGGGATGAAGACAATACATTTGAAAAATCGGTTCACAACCGTGACGGAGCCGCCGAATTTGTATTTTATGACGGCCCCCCGTTTGCTAACGGCACCCCGCACTACGGACACATGATGGTGTCTTATGTCAAAGATGTGGTTGCCCGTTTCCAAACCATGAACGGCAAAAAAGTTGACCGTCGTTTGGGGTGGGACTGCCACGGCTTGCCGGCCGAAATGTCTGCCGAAAAACAGTTGGGCGTATCCGGTCGCAAACAAATTGAAGAATTTGGTGTTGAAAAATTCAACAATTTCTGCCGTTCCGATGTTTTGAAATATTCCGGTATTTGGGTCGAGATGTTCAAACGCATCGGTCGCTGGGTTGATTTTAACCATGACTACAAGACCATGGATTTGCCCTTTATGGAGAGCGTAATCAATAATTTCAAACAACTCTACGATAAAGGTTTGGTCTATGAAGATTACCGCGTTTTGCCATACTCCTGGGCAGCCGAAACTCCTCTGTCCAACTTTGAGGTAAACCAAGGTTACCAAGACAAAACCGATAGTGCCATCACGGTATTGTTCAAGCTCGAAAACGGCATGAAAATTTTGGTATGGACCACCACTCCGTGGACTTTGCCGTCAAACTTGATGTTAGCCGTCGGAGAAGATATCGACTATGTGGTTATGGAAGAAGACGGCCAAAAATACATTTTGGGTCGTGCCTTATTGCAAAGATACAAAAAGCAGTTAGAGCATGCGGTCGAAGTTGGCTCGCTCAAAGGTAAAGACTTGGTTGGCTTGAGCTATGAGCCGATGTTCCCATACTTTAAGCACCTCAAAGAAAAAGGCTGTTTCAAAGTATTGTCCGGTGAATTTGTATCAACCGAAGACGGTACCGGTGTTGTTCACATCGCCCCCGGATTTGGTCAAGACGACTTTGATGTCTGCCGTGCTTATGACGAGCATTTTCCGGTTGTTTGTCCGGTAGACGAGGCCGGTAAGTTTACTTCCGAAGTTTATGATTACGAGGGCAAACAGGTTTTTGAAACCAATGAGCCGATAATGACTTGGTTAAAAGAAAACGGCCTATTGGTTAAAAAAGAGCAATATACTCACTCATATCCGTTCTGCTGGCGTACCGACACCCCGTTGATTTATAAAGCGATGTCGTCTTGGTTTGTTAAAGTTACCGACTTTAGAGACGAGATGGTCAAAAATAACCAAGAAATTAACTGGATTCCCGAGCATATTAAAGACGGTCGTTTCGGCAAATGGCTTGAAGGTGCCAGAGATTGGTCAATCTCGCGTAATCGCTTTTGGGGTACACCGATTCCGGTATGGAAATCCGATAATCCGGCTTATCCGCGGATTGATGTTTTTGGTTCGGTCGCCGAGATTAAAGAAAAAACCGGCTTTGATGTGGTTGATTTGCATAAACCCTACATTGACGATGTGGTATATCCCAACCCCGATGACCCCACGGGTAAGAGCATGATGCACCGCGTCGGCGATGTTTTTGATTGCTGGTTTGAATCAGGTTCCATGCCCTATGCTCAAGTTCACTATCCGTTTGAGAACAAAGAGTGGTTCGAAAGCCATTTTCCGGCCGACTTTATTGTTGAGGCTATGGACCAAACCCGCGGTTGGTTCTATACCTTGACTGTATTGTCAACCGCACTGCACAACAAACCGGCATTTAAGAATTGTATCTGCACCGGTTTATTGATGGCCGAAGGTGGACAAAAGCTTTCCAAGAGATTGAAAAACTATCCCGACCCCAATGAAGTACTTGAGACCATCGGTTCTGATGCTCTGCGTTGGTTCTTGGTATCATCTCCGGTATTAAAGGGCGGCAATTTGGCCGTAGATAAAGAAGGTAAAGAGATTGCCAAAGCATCTCGTGAGGCATTAATCCCGTTGTGGAATGCTTTCTACTTCTTTACTCTTTATGCCAATGCCGAGAGCTACAAGGCCAAAGAGGTATATTCTTCAACCGAAGCTATGGATAATTACATCTTGTCAAAACTCAAAAAATTGGCTTCAAGTGTCAGAAAGAACCTTGATAATTATGATGTTTCGGTTGCTTGTGATGAAATAGCTTCGTTTATCGAGGTGTTAAACAACTGGTATATTCGCCGCACTCGTGACCGCTTCTGGGAAGGCGAGGCCTTAGCTTTTGATGTTTTGTACACGGTTTTAATAAACTTAAGCAAGATTGCCGCACCGTTAATGCCGTTTGTCAGCGAATATGTCTACAAGACTTTGAGCGGTGAGGAATCCGTACATTTGACCGACTATCCGTTGCTGTCGGAAATCAGCTTTGACGAGAAGTTGGTTGCCGATATGGATTTCTTGCAAGATTTATGTTCGGCAGCCAAGTTCATCCGCGAGGAGAAAAACTTACGCAACCGCTTGCCGCTGAATTCTTTGACCGTGGTCGGACAAGAGTTATCTTCGGCTTACTGCGAGATTATCAAAGACGAGCTAAATGTTAAGGCCGTTAAGTTTGACAATAACTTGAGTGCCTATGCCGACAAGAAGATATATCTGTATACTCCGCTTTTAGGTAAGGCTTTAGGTAAGGACATGGGTGCCGTAATGGCTGCTTACAAGCAAAATCAGTGGCAACTTTTGCCAAACGGGGAACTGCAAATTGCCGGACATAATTTGACAAAAGACTTGTTTGAGGTCCGTTTGGATATGAAAGAAGGAGTTGCCGGCAAAGCTTTTGCCGATAACAAAGCTTTGGTAATGCTTGATACTCAGGTTACCGAGGAGCTCAAACGCGAAGGCATGGCCAGAGACTTTGTCCGCATGGTTCAAACTTTGCGTAAAGATAAAGATTTTGACATTTCTGACCGCATAGAGCTTTGTTATTCCACCGAGAATCCCGAGCTTGCCAAGGCTTTGGAGGAGAATCAGGACTATATTGCCGAGCAGGTTTTAGCCGTTAAGGTAAACAACAACTGCAACGACGGCACCACCGGAGATATCGAAGGATTATCAATCCGTTATGATGCCAAAGTAGCATAGTAATATAAACTTTGCTCTTAAACTAAAACCCCGTCGCAAGGCGGGGTTTGGGTTTATCAAAATATTAACTTTTATCTGTTAGAATCCAGTAAAAATAGGGGCTTGCCAATTTTTTAAAGAAAAAATACAAAAAATTGACAAAAAAGCTTGCAACCGTACAATAAATGTTGTACTATCTATAGTAGCTGAAAGTTTAAATTAAAAACAGGAGACGGACATGGCTTCTAATTGGGATTTAAGTTGGGATGACGACGATTGGCGTAAAAGACAAAGTTTTACTACGCTTTATCATGTATACCAAACAGTAAAAACAGAAGGAAATACCGACTTTGCCGAGAAGATTAAGGCAGAGCTTGATACTCGCTTAAATGAAGTCCAAGATTTTTCTCAAGAAAGTGCTTATGATTGCTTGAGTTATTCCAAGTATATGGGTGATGATGCTCAATACAGTGACAAACGGCAAGATTTGATGGAATTAGCCGGCGAAAAAGCCATCGAAAATTCGACCAAACTGCAAGATGATAAAGCCTATTTTTCATTGCTCAATGCCTTGCAGGCAAAGGCATGGTTTGAAATTTTATTGACCTCTCCCGAAACTGTTGAAGAAGAGATAAAAACAAACGCAGCGGCCGGCAAGAAAAAATGCGATGAAATCATCTCCAAACGCCTGGAAGATTTTAAAGAGCTGTATGAAGTTACGGAAGAACACTATATTCAGGCAGATGAAGCCGGTTTGATATCACCGGAAACACAAGAAAAATTCATTCAAAAAATAGCTCAACTATCCGGTTTTGATAAAATTGACGGCAAGGTTATTGAGAAAAATGACAGTGCCTTGTTGAGCAATGTCAAAAATTTGGATGTATATGATGAAAAAGGCAAATTAAACGACTTATATTCTGACTGTGCCGAAGCTCTCAATGATATTGAATTTGATTTTCCCGATACCATGACCTCGGCCGAAAAAGATTCAATGCGTCAAAGTTTGTTGCAACAGTTGTTGTCAAATGCTGCCTTGCGAGCTACCCATGATGTGTTGGCCGACCGTAGTTTTGTGTTTAAAAACCGTACGCCCCAACAAGTTGTGGCGGCTTACAAGGATTTGATTGCCAAACAGTTTGAACGCAGTGTTTTATTGGCCAAGATTGCCAGCAGTAAAGATTTTGTAGCCTCGCTGGATGATGCTAAAATTGAAAAAGGCAACATTGTCAAATCGGAAGCTTTAGAAAAATTTTTAGGTGATAATGCCAACGGCGAAGGCCTTAAAATAAATCCTTTGGCTGTTGAAATGGATAGCCATCAACTTGATTCGGAGACCAAACGAGTTGAGAAAGTTTTTGAAGCCAAAAAGGTTAAAAAAGACCAGTTAAAGTTTTGGCAAAAAGGCAAAATGCTGTTTAATGCCGCCTACAAAAATATGGTTAAACAAGGCGGATGGAAAAAAGTTGTTGCCAACGCGGCCATATTCGGTTTGTCATCTGCCGCAATGGTTTCCGGTGGATGGGCTATTGCCGGAGCCGGTGCCTTGGCTTATGCCTCATGGACAGCGGCAAACGCTTGGGCAATGCCGGTTCATGATGCCTTAAATAAAGAAATGGATGCTCTTGGCATTACAGACAAAAAAGCTCGTAAGGCATACCGCAAGGAAAATATCAAGAGAATAAGACAAGAAAAGTATGCGGAAGCAGGTTTTAAACGCAGAGCTTGGGCCAGAACTGTTGAAGGCGTCTTAAGCGGAACGGCTACTTTGTTGGGTGGAGCCGTATGGCGTCCGTTTATTTCAAGTGCCGGCAAAGGCGTTACTGCAGGACTTACCTTGTGGCAAAAATTAAAGGCTAAAAGATTATTTAAGAACGATTACTCTGTAGAAGCCTACAAAAAGCTTAGTACATTGCAAGCACAGCTAAAGAGCGATACCATCACCCTAGGAGCTGTTGTTGCTGGCTCAGCCATAGGTGCCGGAATTCGCTTTGCAAATAATTCTGAAGAATTTAGCAACGCTTTTAGCGATATAAAGAGTGGATTGCAAAACAAGGTGGATAGTGTTACCGGTACTAATGAAGCACCAACGGTAGAAGTAGCACCGGAGGCACCGACGGTAGAAGTAGCACCGGAAGCACCGACGGTAGAGGTAGCACCGGAAGCACCGACGGTAGAGGTAGCTCCGGAGGCACCGACGGTAGAAGTAGCACCGGAAGCACCGACGACTGGAGTAACACCGGAAGCACCGACGGTAGAGGTAACTCCGGAAGCAGTTACCGAAACAGCACCTGAATATAGCTTTGATTCGTCCAGATTAAGCCATGACGAAATGCGGATGTATCGAAATTCTGTTAAAAAGTGGACCGACGAAAGCTTAGAAGGCTATGTCAGAGGATTACGCAAAGACGGCTCAATCATTGCCGTTGAAGTTGAGAGTGTGTTAAGAGGAGATGGTAGTGGTAAAAGTGTTGTCGAGGCCTTCTATCAAATGATTGAATCCGGCAAGGTCGAAACTCTGCCCGAAGGTGTAAGTGCGGCAGAATATGTCGACAAATTGACTCGTTTGATTCAATTAGCTCCGCACGCCCAAAGACAGGCAATCAATGTTATGATAAAAGATTTGCTGTGCGATGACTTCAAAGCCTCAACCGCCGAGATTTCGCTTGTAAAGAATGCTCTCGACACTATCGTTTATGAGAAAGGCTCAATGGAGTGCGTTATTCCTGACGCTAATGGTAATTTGTGTGTTACCACAACACCGATGTTTGGACAGTATGTAGGATCGCAACGCATGGCAGAAGTAGAAATGCCCGATGGCACGATTAAAGAATTGCCGCTGCGTACATCTAACCGTACTATAAAGATCGGTGCCGAAGTAAACTGTGATGACGGCAGTGCCAAGATTGTAAGCCTGTATAAAAGAGAAAGTGTCGATTGCGGCTGTGAACACACGGAAGAAAATGTTGACTCAACGCTTAAACATCTTGAAAGAGAAGCTGTTTTAGATGTTGAGCCAATCAAAGCTCCTATGCCCGAAATCAATCAAGAGGCAGGAGAAATGATTTCTGTCAACTTTGCCGGAGAGCAAGAAATCGGCTCTAAAGGTACTGCGGTATATTCTGCAAGCAAAGATGATTATGGCATTATGACACAAACTACCGACGAAAACGGTAACACTGTTTATACTATGCCGGAAGACGCTAAATATCTGCGTATGGGCATGGATGGTAAAGTTCGTGTATGGCAGAAAGGTGCCATGGTTAGTGATGATTTAACCAGCCAACCTACAGGTGTTGAAACATCATATCCGGTTGCTTTGAATCTTGATTTGAGCAAAATTAATATTTCCGAAATCAAAGATAATGGCGACAGTTTATATATGAGATATGGCGAAGGCAGAGGAGCCTTAAGTGTCGAAATCAACAAAGCAGACGGTTTAGCTCATGTCTTCATCGGCAAAAAAGAATATATGCTTGATCAAGAAACATCGCAGCAGCTTGGTAGCAAAATCAGTGAAGATTTGCAAGCAAGTCAGCTTAAAGGTCAATACACTTTCAGCCTAGGTGAAGAAACCGAGCAAAACAATGAGCATTTGGGCAAGATTGCTGAAGATAAAAAATTCATAGATAGCAAAGAAGCCAAAGAAAGCCGTCTTGAACGCAGAATTAACAATTCTCAGAGAGAGAACACCGTTGCTCAAACCGGCAACAGTGCTGATTCTGTAACCGAGACTACACCGGCACAAGAACCAGCTCCGGCAGAAAATGTTACCGAAGCCGCTGCATCTACTGCCACTTATCAAGATTACACCGTATCCTCGGAAGTTGCTCAAGGAACATATCGGATTGATAATGATGGTATCACGGTCAATATGAATATGTCTTATGCTGCGCATCCGAGTTACAATCTAATTGACTCAAAAATGGTTGTTACCCAAGGCGAAGATGGCCTATATCACAACGCCATCGGTAACCCGAGCAAAGAATATGCCGACGCAGTCACTAACAATAAGCACGTAGCCAAGTTTATGGTTCGTAATGAAATTATATACGAAGACATTGCTCAAAGGAAAGCTGCCGGAGAGGTTTTGCCTGCCGGAGCCGATAAATTTATGAAGAGCCACGAAGAAATGCTCAACAGAGCGGGGCTTGAACATGGTAAAGACGGCAAACTCGTCTCGCAATCCAAACCGAACGGTACCTGGCAGCAAATCTTGGCCGCCAAGCAATCGCAAGGCCGATAATAAGGCATTAAGGACAAACAAAACCCCGTCGTGGTGACGGGGTTTTGTGATTATTTGCTTTATTGTTTTTGTGCTTCTTTAGCTTTTTTGGCATTAAACAAAGCGGCAAAGTCAATCGGGTTGAGCATCAAAGGTGGCAAACCGGCACTTCCCATGGTTGACGCAATAATCTGTCTGGCAAACGGGAACACCATATGCGGAATTTCCACCATCAAAACCGGCTCAACATGTTCGTCGGGAATATTCAAAGATACCACGGCACCATAAGAAAGTTCCAAAATAAAAGCTTTTTCATCTTCGATATCACCGTTGATTCTAAAATTAACCAAGACATTAAAAGTTTTTTCTTCCTCCAACTTCTCAACCCCGATGTTAGCTTCGATATTAACCTTTGGAGCCGCACTTTGCATTTTTTTGAAAATAACCGGAGCATGCGGAATCTCCATCGACATATCTTTAATATATTGGTTTTGAATTACAATCGGCGGATTGGATTGATTAGCCATAAATTTTCTCCTGCATAAAAGTTTATTTAAATTATATACATTCATACATTCAAAAATTGTTTAGGTCAAATAATAATAAACAGTTGATAAAAATTTGCGATAAGTTATATTAAAAACAAGTTATGTAAATATGAGGATAAGTTATGATGTATTTAGACATATTGGTTCTTTTGGTGGTTGTAGCTCTTATTTTTCAAAGGCTGTGGCGAGTTTTGGGCACCAGACCGGAAGAAGAACCTCGTCAAATTAAGCTAAGCAAAGAAGGAAGCGAAAAACTTTGTGATTTGCTGCGTAGCGAAGTGGAAAAACATTCTGCTCCGCAAGCCAAAGTTAAAGAAGCTGATAAGGTTACGGAGATGAGTGAACTTGATATTACTTTAAGCAAGATTCCCGATTTTAATAAGGATGGTTTTATCAATAGTGCCAAAAAAGCGTTCCAAATTATCACCGAAGCCTTTAATAAAGCCGATAGCGAAACCTTAAAAATGCTGGTTGATAAAAACATTTTCAAAAAACTTGCGACGATTATCAAAGAACGCAAAGAAAACGAAATTACCGCCGAAACCGATTTTATTTGTTTTGACAAGGCCGAAATAATCAAGGCAAAAATAGATGACAAAAATAATGCTTCTTTAAGTGTCGAATTTGTAAGCGAGCAGGTTAATGTCTTAAGAAACAAAGACGGCGAAGTTATTCAAGGCGACGAGAATTATATCCAAACCATTACCGATGTATGGACTTTCATGAAGCCTTTGGATGCCAAAATTAATAACTGGCTATTGGTTTCGACGAAGAAATAATGATAAAAAAACTTGTACTCATATTGTCGTTATTTATACCTCTTTCCTGTTCCGAAAAAAAGGAAGAAGAGGTCGAGCCGTTTCGCCTTGAAGCGACCTCATTTTCTGACTTGTCAGGTTTTGAAAACGAAGATTTTTATAAGGTAAAAGCGGTTTTTCTCAAGAATTGTCAGGTTATAGAAAATACTTCAAAAGAATTTATCGGCGAGGGTGAAGCCAAAATAAAAGTTGCCGACTACAAAAAGCTTTGCCTTGCGGCAAGAGATGTTCCATCTTCGGAGTTCAAAGAGTTCATCAAGCAAAATTTTGTTCCCTACAAGGTTTTTTATGAAGGTTCCGCAACCGGCAAGTTTACCTCTTATTACGAAGCCGAAATCAGAGCCTCGTATAATCCGGATGCAAAATACAAATATGCAATTTATGGCTTACCCCAAGATTTGGTCGAGGTTAATTTACGCGACTTTGACGCCGCGTTACCGGCTCAAAAAATTGTCGGACGAGTTGTTGCCAACAAATTGGTTCCTTACTATACCAGAGCCGAGATTCACCAAAACGGCGTCAATGCTCCGACAATTTTGTGGGGTGACAGCGATATAGACATATACATCATGCAGATACAAGGTTCGGCGGTTGCTAAATTGCCTGACGGAACAGAGGTTAGAATATCTTACGCCGGCAATAATGGTCGCCAGTTTAAGGGAATAGGCTCGATTCTCTTGAGTAAAGGGCTGTTGCCTTCAGGCCAAGCCTCAATGGGGGGCATTAAAAAATGGCTCAAAGCCAATCCTGACTTGGCGATAGATAATATGAACGAAAACGAGCGCTATATATTCCATCGTTTAAGCACTGCCGAAGGGCCGATAGGGGCATATGGACTTCCGCTTTCGGCCGGACGCTCTTTGGCGGTAGACAAGCATTTTATACCACTTGGTTCAATGCTGTGGCTCGAAACTACCGATCCGGATAAAAATGCAATCAACAAGATTGTTTTTGCACAAGACATCGGCGGAGCTATCAAAGGCGGGGTTCGCGGAGACTATTTCTGGGGTTCCGGCGGAGACGATGTTTTAGATAAGGCCGGCAGAATGAACTCAAGCGGTAGATATTTCTTATTGCTTCCCAAAAACTCGGAGAATAATCAATGACAGAAAGAATGAACAAAGCCGATAAGATGGTTTTTAAGGCACTGCAAAAAGCAATAAACAGTGATAAACTGCACTTGTGTCTTTTAAGCTCCAAGCTTAATGTTCCTACATCTCCGGTTTATAATCCGTGGGAAGTTTTATTGCCCAGTCTGATTCCCGTGGTGCTGGGGCTTATCTTGATATGGGCAATGGGAGTTTTGTGGGGGCTTGCCTTTATGATTGGCGGAATTTTGCTATCCAATAACCTGGTTAAGAAAAAGCTTGAACAACGGCTTTTTGAACGCACCAAAGCAATGTTTATATCAGATTATCATCACTGCAACGAGCTATGGGACTTTGGCGGCATTGTATTGGTCAATTCGGCAGATAAAAGTCAGGGTTGTGTATCTCCCGAAGGAAATTGGAAAGAATTTGTAATTTTGCACTATGCCGATTTAATGATAGATAATTCGGCCAATGACAAAGCAACAGATGAAACCAAGAATGAAGGCGGCAAAGATGAAAAGGCTGCCTGAGTGCCAAGCTCCTCAAGATACTGATGCTTGGGAAGCAGAAATAAAGGGGATAACCCCTTTGGTGCAACCGGAAGAAAAGCCCGAAGCTCCGCTCATATTAAAAGATGTTTCTCCCTCACCCAAGATGGAAAATGTTTATAATCGGCAAAGCTTTAGCTTTTTAAGGTTAGGGGATACTTCCAACTTGGATAAAAACACGGCCGCCAAATTTCGCAACGGTTTATTTAAGATTGAGGCTCGTTTGGATTTACACGGGCAGACCGAAAAGCAGGCCTATATGTCGGTTGTAAATTTTATTCGCGATTCTTTTGCTCTCAAACGTCGATGTGTTTTAATAATTACCGGCAAGGGTATAAGAAGAGATGAAGATTACTGGTACGAACCCAAAGGGATAATCAAAGAGGCTTTACCGGCTTGGCTCAATCACGACGAAATCCGTCCGTTTATCTTAAGCATTTGTCATGCTCAAGCTAAAGACGGCGGCGATGGAGCAATGTATGTTTTACTAAAAAGGCAACGCGCTCTACAGCAAACCGAAGAATTTTAACAGTCCCCAAATTGCAATAAATTCCAGCACAATCATCAGCTTATACATGTTTTGGAAACTTTTTTTTGCGGTTTTGTGACGGAATACTTTTTGGCCGATGTAAGCACCTATCCAACCGCCCAAAAACTCCAGAGTATGCAAATCGTTTTCCGGAATTCGCCATGTTTTTTTGATGGCGGCTCTTTTATCCAGCCCATAAGCCAAAAATGTGGTAAAATTAATTGTAATCAGCTGGAATACCAAGAACAACAATATTGATTTGTATGAGAGTATGTTTTGAATACGAAATATATTATTTTCAACATAATAGGCCAGTACAACAATCAGTGCCGAGTTTAAGAGATAAAACTTATTGCGTCTGAGCGGCGGAATTATTGCGGCTAATCCGAGCAAAATAGCACAAAACAAAACAGTCATAACCATCCTCAACTAAAAAAACAACAACGACACTATCCTATAATAAAGCAAAATAAAAATCAAATAGTGAATAAGTAGAAAATAAGATTTTCCTTTTGCGTTGATATGTCTATTATTAAAACTAAGGGAATATCTGGAGATTATGTTATATGACTAAAAGATTGTTTTGTCTGATGGGTTTGGTTTTGTTGTCCGGTTGCGGCAGTGCCAACACCACCATATTTGATATAATTACCGCCGATAATGACGGTTATTACGAGCAACTGGCATCAACCGCGGAGCATAAAGAGCTGGTAGTACCCGATACGGCCTATGCCGAAAATGAAGTCGCCGCTACGGAAAATGTTGTTGTCGGCAAATATAATTTGGTAAAAAGACAAGAAAGATATGCTAATGCCGATTATGTGATTACTCCGCACGATTACTGGGTTGTAGGAATGCGTACTTCCAATAAAATGTTGGAAGAAATCCCCGGAATATTTGCCGAAAACAAAAATGCTCCGGTTTTTGTAGAAGAGATGGTTGTAGTCGACAGATATTTGCCCAACGGGCATTATTCGGCCGAAAAGGCATTCCGCTACACAGTCGAAGGCTCAAAAATGTTTAATCTGACCACAGACAAAAGCAAGGCCGACTATATATTGAAAAGTTATGTAAATAATATCGGAACTCCGGAAATTCCGGTCATTTCCTATAGAATAGAACTTTTGAATAAAAACAATAAAAAGGTTGGGGAATGGCAAGAAACCATTCGCCAGGTTCTAAACGATGACGGAAGCTGGTGGTAATGTTCACACAAGTTGCGTTATCCCTGCTGTTTTTAGTTTCTGTTACCTCGCAAGCCATGGCTCAGATAGAAGAAAATGCTGACGAGATAGCCGTTTTTTCCGATGTATGTGAAAATTTGATTAATGACGAGAGCAAAGCTTCGGCTCGGTTGAGGGCGACCGATAAAGCATCGTTTAAGGCGGTGGAGAATATAACCGAGTTAAGAGAATACAAAGACAAACTGCCGTCACCTGATTTTAATATGCGGGTTTATAAGTTGGTAGACAATTATTTGGAAGACTTAAAAATTGTCATAACCTCGCAAGATGATAAGAAAGTATGCGTTGAGGTCAGCGGCTATCTCCCTACATCTGCGGTCGATGAAGTTTTTGGTTTGGTTTCAACCGATGAAATACAAGTATTAAAACTTCCTCCCAAGCCCGATATCACCATCAATGAGCAAATAGCCTATGATGAACCTGAGGAAGAAGAAATTGAGTCTTTGGCTGTGGCCGAGGATAAACCCACGTCACATAAAACCGAAGAAAATAAAGTTAAGTTGTTTATCTCAGATACCGAATTTTATAACGGCAGTTCCACTAACGGCTTTTTTCCGTACTTAAAAGGACTGTTTTCCTCCGATAAAAAACTTGAGGTTATGTCCGTTTCCGACAATCCGGACTATATCCTAAAGACTAAAGTGCTCAAGGCTAAGGTCGATAATATAAATTCCGAAACTTCGCGTCTGCAGATAGTGGTCGCGGTTGATTTTATCGATACCAAAACCGATAAAACTTCAACCGAACATAAGAATAGATTTATCTTGTTTAATTCTACCGAAAACGCCCAAGAAGTAGCTTCAAATTTAACCAAAAAGCTGCTTGCCGAAGGAATTGAAAAGTTTAAACCGATTTTGGTGAGTGCAACATCATCTGGTTCGGTAATTACCCCTCAATAACTAAGCATTGGCCCATGGTTGATGATTTTTTATGTTTAATAGATTAAATCCGACATCATCAAGTTTTTCACGATTCATACTCAAGAAATAGCCGTTGACTTTATCTTCTATTTTTTTCAACAGATTTTGATTTTGCTCAATATCCAAGTCGGTATAAAAGACAAGTTCAACAAAATAACCGTTTACCAAATTATATTCAAAAGCACAGATATGATTTTTAGCTTCATTTACCAAAACAGTCATCATGGCGGCAAAGTCTTTTGAAGTTGCGTCAAAAGCATGATTATTGGCAAAGTCAAAAAGCGGAAACTCAAACTCATCGACATTGGGATATTGGCTGATTTGGTTTATGATATTTAGGTTTGTTGACAATAAAGAGTATTTAGCCATCGGCATATAGAAAAATTCGAGGTTTGCCCCTATATTGTTAATTCTGGATTGTAGCAAAATTCCGGCTTTTTTTACTTCAAATAAATTAAGCAGGCAGTCGGTATAAATAAGCTCAAAAAAGTCGGATATTTCACCACCGATACTCCAGATTTTATCACTGAGTTCCAAGGCTCTTTGACGGTTGCCGAGCATAACTGCAGCAAGCATCAAACCGATTAAAACTTCAATCGAATTAGGGTAGATAGACTGCAAATCTTTTAGTTTTTGTTCTGCCGGAGCAATATCAAATATTTGGGAATATGAGTAACCCAAAAGCTCATTAATTATTTCGCGTGCTTGTTGTTTATAATCAACATTATCCATTTTTTAATTCCTTTCCAACATAAAGGTTACCGGGCCGTCATTAATAAGTCCGACTTTCATATCGGCTTGAAATATACCGCATTTTACTTCCAAACCGTAAGTCTTAAGGCATTCTACAAAATATTCGTATAGTTTTTTGGCTTCTTTGGGTGCGGCGGCATTATCAAATCCGGGGCGATTTCCTCTCGAGGTATCGCCGGCCAAAGTAAATTGCGAAACTGCCAAAATTTGACCTTTAATATCGCAAATTGAGATATTCATTTTGCCGTTTTCATCTTCAAAGATTCTAAGGTTGGCGGTTTTTTTTGCTAAATAATCGGCTTGTGCGGTGGTGTCATTTTTTTCTATTCCGATAAGAAGTAAAAAGCCCTTACCGATTGCGGATACTTCTTTACCGTCAACCACTACATTAGCATTCAAAACTCGTTGCACCAAAACTTTCATTTTTTTACCCTTGATAAAATAAATAAGCCAATATTATTGCAGAGGTAATACCTGCCAAATCAGCCAGCAAGGCCAAAGGAAGTGCGGCACCGGTTTTCGATATTTTAACCGCTCCGAAATAAACCGCTAAAACATAGAATGTGGTTTCGGTAGAGCCTTGTACCAAAGAGGCGGCAAATCCGGCAAAACTGTCTACGCCATAGGTTTGGAATGTATCCAACATCATAGCTCTGGCACCACTGCCGGACAGAGGTTTCATCAATGCTGTCGGCAGAGCCGGCACAAAATCGGTATTAAGACCGAAATTCTCGCAGATTATGGCAATACCTCTGGTAATAAAGTCCATACATCCGGCAGTACGAAACAAGGCGATTGCGGTGAGCATTGCAACTAGATAGGGAATGATTTGCACGGCAATTTTGAAACCGTCTTTTGCCCCTTCAATAAACAGCTCATAGACATTAAGTTTTTTAATAAGCCCCGAGATTATAAAACCCGATATCAGCAACATCATAATCAGATTGCTTAAAACCACCGATATTTCGGCTTTCGATGGTTCTGGAAGAATATAAAAGCCCCAAGCCGTAGCCAATACAAACAATATAGCCGCGACTAAGTAAGCCATCACCACTTTGTTAAAGATATTTATTTTTTGATATATCGCGGTGGCTAAAAATCCGACCAGAGTTGAAACAGAAGTTGCCAGGAGTATCGGAATAAACACGGCGGCAGGGTTGAGCGAGCCGAACTGATGTCGATACATCAAGATGGTAATCGGAATTAAAGTTACGGCCGAGGAGTTTATAACCATAAACATGATTTGCGGGTTTGAAGCTCTATTCTTGTTGTGATTAACCTCTTGCAGTTGCTCCATGGCTTTAAGCCCCATTGGCGTTGCCGCATTATCAAGTCCCAAAACATTGGCGGCGATATTCATCACAATCGAGCCGAAAGCCGGAGAGTTTTGCGGAACCTCAGGCATAATTTTTCTAAACAGCGGATAAAGAGCTTTAGCCAGCATATCGGTAAGTCCCGACTTTTCGGCAATTTTCATCAGTCCCAACCAAAAACACAAAATTCCGGTAAGGTTGAGTGCAATTTTGAAAGAAGTTTCGGCAGTATCAAACAGCGAATTTATCATCTGCGGCCAAATTTGCCAGTTTCCACAAGCCGAATGAAAAATTGCGGCTAACAGGGATAGAATAAAAAATGCTGCCCAGATAATGTTTAACATCTGCTATCCTCCGTATTTAGTTTTTGGCTCAATTTTATGCTCAAACACCCAATCAGAGCCACGGCAATATTCAAAAGCAAAATCAGACTTTTTAAGATTTCTTGATTTTGTGCCAAAGCAAAAACAATCACAAAGACAAACCCTGATATTCTTCCGGTATTCAAAAAGCATTCCCGCAAGGTCAAATACTCGGTTCGATAAAGCACGGCTACGGATTTTAATTGCGATACTTTGTAACTGTTAACATCAACGGCAATTCTTATCACCTGAGTGGCACAAGCAAATATCAGATTATAGGTGATAAAAGATAGTTTATCGGTATCAAAAACAAAGTAGGCTGCCGCGGCGACCGTTAATAGGGCACATACACTTAAGACTTTGGCAAAATATTCATACTTGCAAAATCTACCGAAAATAAAGTTAGTCGCAACCGTGCAGATAGCAAAGACGGAAGTAAAAATACCCAAGTTGAGATTGGTCTTAAACATGTATATAACATATAAGACAATCAAGACATCCAATACATCAAAAATAAAGCCCTTCATCATTTCAATCCACAGGGATAGTTTTATTTTATTTTTCCTCATTGCCAGGATAAGCATGGATTTGAAATTAAAATCTTTTTTATATGGTTTGGCTTCTTTGAGAAAATAAGAGGGGATAATACCGGCAAAAGCTAAAAGCAACACAAAAGAAGCGGTGGATATGTAAGAATCAAGCGAAATAAACCAACCGAACGCCACCGGCATTAAGATTTTTAACAAGTTATTTATGGCGTTTCGGTATCCGTTAAATTTGATTAGAAGGTTTCCTTTGGCTTCTTGCGAAGTCATCAGGTTTTGCGGCATATAGAACAGAGCCTTTTCGGCACCGATAACCAATCCCAGCAACCATATATATTTTACGATGTCCTCTTTTAGGTAAATAATTATTAATAAGGATAATGAATTAACCAAAAAGCTAAAGCGATAAAACAATAGCTTGTTACCGCATTTTATATGCTGTCCTAAAATGACGGCAGTTGAGGTTAGGGTAAAATAAGTAACGATATAAAACAACGATACCGGCACGATATTGTTATTGGTCAGGTTTAAGAAATAGGCTACCAAAAAGGTGTTTAAAAACAGCTCTATTATCCAATGCAAAGAGTGGATAAGAATAAGCAGCCAAGCATTTTTGCTCAAATCAAGCATCAAAAATCCCTTATGTCAAAAACATAAGGGATTATAAACTTCCAGACTTAAAATTTATTTAAGAATGTTTTTTAAGTTGAGATTTTTTCAAGTTAGTAAGTTTTTCGCTGACCATTGCGGTATCTCTGCCGGCTTTGGCCAAACGGTCGTACATTCTTTCGATTTCTTTTTCAAGATAAGCTTTTTCAATTTCATCATGAAGAGCTTTTTTCTCTTCCCAAGAACCGTTATTTTCAATTTCATTCATTTCTGCAATCAAGTGTTCGACCCAGATTTTACCAACCTTCTTTTTGATGAAATAGGGCATTTCATAAGCTAATTGTCTGGCATGATAATATGCTTCCTTAAAGCTTTCACAGTCATTGTAACGCAGTTTGAGCAAACGGAATGCAATTTCCAACTCTTCGTTGTTGTCGACCACAATGAAAGGAACCGGTTGGGCAAAACCGGATTTTACCATTTCTTTCAAGTATTCAAGGATATGATAGAAAAATCCGTTGATGTTATAGACGATGAAAGGTTTGGTTTTGATAAAACCGTCTTGCATGGCCACGCAATCATAAGCCAGTTCATCTAGGGTACCGACCCCGCCCGGAGCAAAGACGATAATATCGGCATCAAAAAGTTTCTTCTTGCGGTTTTCAATGGTGTCGGTGAGAACGACATCGGTAACTTTTTCGAGCAAGGCATCTTTTTCGTAGAGGTCATAATATTCCTGAGTGGTAATACCGACAATCGGGCTAACCTCGGAATAAAATTCGTCTTTTCTGGTCTCCCATTCGTCCAAAACCCCTTTGGCTACGGCACCCATAATACCCGAGTTTGAAAATCCGTAGTCCAGACGAAAACCCATTTTGGCAATCAGTCTGCCCATTTCGTAGGATTCTTGAGCATATATCGGGTCATCACCCGAAGAATGTCCGCCGGAAACGCAAACTCTCAAATTTAGTGTTTTCTTTTCGGTATCAGCCATAATTTATAGCTCCTCGATATCGCCTAAACTCTGCAACCGATAGAATTCGGCAGCAAAATCGGCCAATTTTTGTTGTTCTATAGCCTCACGCAAGCCCTGCATCAGCCGTTGATAATACCTGATATTGTGCCAGGTCAAGAGCATAACGGCAAGAACTTCGTTGCATTTTTGCAAGTGGTGGATATAAGCACGAGAGTAATTTCTGCACAAAGGGCAGTCGCACTCTTCTTCCAAAGGTCTGGGGTCTTCGCGGTGGCGGGCATTGCGAATATTAACCGTACCTCTGGCCGTAAAGGCCTGTGAGGTTCTGCCCGAACGGGTCGGCATAACGCAGTCAAACATATCCACTCCGCGTAATACGGCACCGACAATATCATCAGGTCTGCCCACTCCCATCAGGTAGCGAGGCTTGCCGTTTGGTAACATTTGCGGTGCATAGTCCAAAACCTTAAACATGGTTTCTTGTCCTTCGCCGACGGCCAAACCACCGATGGCATAACCATCGAAGCCGATTTCTTTAAGTTTTTCGGCGGAATAAGCTCTTAAATCTTGATAATCACCGCCTTGCTGAATTCCAAATATTCCGTATCCGTCTCGGTCAACAAAGGCGTCTTTACTCCTTTTGGCCCAACGCATTGACATCTCAACCGACTTTTTAACTTTGTCATGAGGGGCAGGTAGCTTAACACACTCGTCCATGCACATGGTTATGTTAGAATCAAGCTTGTGCTGAATTTTGATTGATTCTTCCGGAGAGAGAAAGAATTTTTTTCCGTCGACATGAGAAGAAAAAGCCACACCTTCTTCCGATAATTTTCGCAAGCCCGAAAGGCTCATTACTTGAAAACCTCCGGAATCCGTAAGGATTGGCTTGTCCCAATTCATAAACTTGTGCAATCCGCCCATCTTTTCGACCAAGTCGGCACCGGGACGCAACATCAGGTGGTAGGTGTTGCCGAGCAAAATTTCTGCTCCTGTTGCCGCCACCGATTCCGGCATCATGGCTTTAACCGTAGCACAAGTACCCACCGGCATGAAAGCAGGGGTATTAATAATTCCGTGTTTGGTGTGTAGTTTCCCCCGACGCGATTTCCCGTCGGTTTGCAATATTTCAAATTTAAGAGCCATTACAGATAATCCTCAAAGCAAAATATAATTTTTCCGATAATGCCGCATAATGGGGGGAAAAGCAAGATTATTCTTCTTCGCCCATCGGGTTGGTATCAATGGCATAACCGGTAGCTCTGACGGTTCGGATATAGTCTTCGCCGAATTCATTGAGAGCCCGTCGCAAGCGACGAATATGGACATCTACGGTTCGAGATTCGACATAAATATTGGAGCCCCAAACATTTTTGAGCAAAAATTCGCGCGAGAATACTTTTCCCGGAGTTTCCATCAGCATTTTGAGCAGACGAAATTCGGTCGGTCCCAAATGGATATAATTATCGCCGCGAAATACCTTCTTTTCGACCAAATCCATTCTGATGTCTTGGAAAATTATTTCTTTTGCGGTCTGCGGTTCCGGAGCTCTTCTGATTTGAGCCTTAACTCTGGCCATAAGTTCCGGGATTGAGAACGGTTTGGTAACATAATCGTCGGCACCGGCGGACAGGCCTTTGACTTTATCTTCTTCTTCACCTTTTGCCGTAAGCATGATAATCGGAATATCCTTGATGTCTGGTTTTGAGCGGATTAATTTGCAAATTTCCACACCGGAGATTTCCGGCAACATCCAGTCGAGTAAAATTACCGAGGGCATATTTTTTTCAACATCGGCAATGGCTTTGTTGCCGCGGGTTTGTACCACAACATCGTAGCCTTCTTTCTCAAGGTTGTACTTGAGCATTAAGCCCAAGGCCTCTTCATCTTCAATGACCAAAATCAAGTGCTTCATAAAATAGCCCTCCGCAATTTAAAACCTTTTCAAAAATTGTAGGGCATAGGAGTTAAAATTATCTTAAGGCAGCAATGTTCTTAGCCATATCTTCTCCCGAAAATACGGCAGTTCCGGCAACCAGCATATCGGCACCGGCGGCAATAGCCTTCGCCGCGGTCATGGGATTAATGCCGCCGTCAACGCTCAAGATAATGTCGCGATGTCCGATAAGACTTCTGATTTTAGCAATTTTCGGCAGCTGATTTTCCATAAATTCTTGTCCGCCAAACCCCGGATTTACGGTCATTACCAGTATTAAGTCGAGTTTATCGAGCAGATATTCCAATACATTTTCCGAAGTCGAAGGGTTAAGCGAAACGCCTGCCTTAAGACCAAGAGCATGAATTGCATCGATTGTCTTGTCCAAGTGTGGGCAAACCTCCGCATGCACGGTAATCAAGTCAGCCCCTGCCAAAGCGAACCATTCCAGCATATCATCGGGATTTTGCACCATCAAATGAGCATCAAAAGGCAAATCGGTGTATGGTCGTAAGGCTTTGATAACGCAAGGACCAAAAGTAAGGTTAGGCACAAAATTACCATCCATTACATCCAAATGCACCATATCGGCACCGGATTCATTTAAGCGAAAAATCTCATCTTTCAGATTGGCGAAATCGGCGGCCAACAAGCTGGGAGCAATTTTAACCATACATCCTCCTTAACATTTTTTACACTAGACACAGTGTATGAAGAAAAAAATGCAAAGGCAACCCTTAAAAAGCAAATAAATTTATTACATTGAATTTACGGAATAAAATTTTTTATTGACCGATTACATATTGACATATTTATTAAAATAGTCCAAAATTTTGACAAAATTAGAATCGGATAGTGATTACAATATATAAAGAGTTTTATCTGTCACCAGAAGCATTTATAAACAGCAGACCATAATCACTTTTCCAAATAAACTCCAGCGGTCTGCATATAAATCGCCGGAAACAGATAAATAGGAAGCCCCGCCTTTTTTAAGACGGGGCTTATCCTTTAGTCATGGATATATCTGCGTTCAAAACGGGGATTTTTTCCGAGTCGCGACATAATTTCGTAGGAGATTGTGCCCGCATCACGAGCCACATCGTCCAAAGTGTAGAAATCATCGGCAATGCTGACCAAATCACCAACCTTTATGTCGGGCATACCGGTAACATCACAAATTATGTTATCCATTGAAACACGACCGATTATGCGAGCTTCGTTTATTTTGCCATTGTTTAAGAATATCTTGCCGACATTAGACAACGAACGCGGCAGTCCATCGCCGTATCCTATTGATACAATGGCAATTTTTCTTTCCGAACCGGCTCTGTAAGTGGCTGAATATCCCACAAAGTCGCCTTTGTGCAAATTTGTTACTTGCAAGACCGGAGCCATAACCCGCACCACATTTTTCATCTGGTTTTGGCGGTAAGGAGCAGTATTAATGCCATAGACTGCGGCACCGAGTCGCACCATGTTTTGGTGAAATTTTTCACCCAAGAAAACACCGTCTGAGGCCGACAGGCTTGCCGGAGTGCCGGGAAAGAATGTTTGTTTAATTCTCTCAAAATTTTCAATTTGTTTAGCGTTCATGAAGTGAGCTTTTTCATCTCCGCACGCCAAATGCGACATTACAAGAGAAAATTCGGCAAATTTATCTTTAGGCAAAGCTTTGAGGTCATCTTCACGAAAGCCCAGACGATTAAGTCCGGTTTCGACCTGAATGGCAACTTTGCGATTATCCGGTTTGTTCGTTTCCCAGTATTCAAGCACTTCCGGCGATGAAATAACCGGTATTATGTTTTTTTGCTTTCTGAAAATCTCAATCGAATCAGCCCCGACGCCTTGCAAAATATAGAATGTTGCATTGGGATGGGTTGCGGCGATTTCTTTAACTTCAACGGCGTGAGCAGCAAAAAAATTGCGGCAGTTTGCTTTTTCGTAAAGCAATTTAGCCACGATTTTAGCCCCCAGACCATAGGCATCATCTTTTATAACGGCGGCCGGAATGGCATTTTTGGCCAGGTTAGCCAGCATTTTGTAGTTATCCAAGAGATTGTTAAGATTTATTTCCAAAATTGGTCTTGTCAAAATATTCATAATTACCTACTATCAGTTAGCAAACAAACAATCATCAAAAGTGCCATGCAGTTTACCGATTCACACATCCATTTGCAAGATTATAAGACAAAAGATGCTCAACAAAATATTTTTTGTTTGCGGCGACTTGGTTTTATAAGGGTTGCCGCCATGAGTGCCGAGTTCACGAGCTGGGACAAGGTTGCGGAATATGCCGCAAATTATCCCGATTTTGTGGTGCCGGCCTTTGGCTTGCATCCGTGGTATATCAGCGAAGCACCGGGAAATTGGATTGCCTTGTTGGAGAAAAAAATGCAAGAATTTTCTCACGCGGCAATCGGCGAGTGCGGACTTGATTTTCTTAAAAGCAAAGAAGATAAAGGCAAACAAGAAGAAGTATTTATAATGCAAACAGAATTAAGCAAAAAGTACAATCGCCCCTTAAATATTCATCTGTTAAAAGCCGAAGAAAAAATGTCGGCACTAATGCCTAAAATGCCAGCCAAATTTCTTTTGCACTCTTTTTCCGGCAGTATAAATTTTTTACGCCGAGCACTAGATTTTGGGGCTTATATATCAATATCGGCTGCTGTTTTGCGTCGTAAAGACAGCGATAAAATCATAAGCTATATTCCCTCGGAGCGGTTGCTCTTGGAAAGTGACGGACCTTACCTGTCGGATTATAACGCAATTCCCGAATTTGCCGAAACCGTTGCCGCAATCAGGGACGAAGAAGTTGATGAGATGGTTTTGAGGGTTAACAATAATTTTATGGAGTTTTACGGTGTCAAATAAAAGATTTATGCGAACGGAGATGTTGCTTGGAGCAGAAGCTATGCAAAAGTTGCAGTCTTCGACCGTGATGATTGTGGGGCTTGGAGCTGTCGGCGGCTATGTAACCGAAGCATTGGCTCGCTCGGGTGTCGGACAATTTATATTAGTTGATTTTGATGAATTTGAAGAAAGCAACATCAACCGGCAAATCTTAGCGTTGTCCTCAACCATTGGTCAAAAAAAGACTATTGTCGCCGCTCAAAGAATCAAAGAAATCAACCCTGATGCCAAGGTAGAGATTAAAGACATTTTTGTAAACAAAGATACTTTGCCCGAGCTTTTATTCTGCAAAGCAAATTATGTTATTGATGCCATAGACGCTCTCAACCCCAAATGCGACTTGATAGAAGCTTTATATTTGGCAGATGTACCGTTTATCTCTTCCATGGGAGCTGCTCTAAAAACCGACCCAGCCAAAATAAAAACCGGATTTTTAAGCAACAGTAAGAATTGCTCTTTGGCCAAATTCATTCGCAAAAGACTACGCAAACGCGGAATTGACATCGGCAAGATAATGTGTGTTTTTTCCGAAGAAGCCGTAAACTTACCGGACACAGCTTTAGCCCTTCCCGAAGATGAGGCTAAACAAGGACGCACCCGTCATACCTTAGGCTCGTTACCGACCATTACGGCAATTTTTGGATTAACAATAGCCAATTATGTGATATTAAAGCTTTCATCTATTAAAAAATAAAGGATTTTAACTTGTTTTTAAGCTAAATGTTTGTACAATTAAACCATTAAAAAGTTTTTTGAGGTTGCAAGACAATGAAAATGATAAAACCTATAGTTAATCTTTCCAAGATAACAGATCTGTATGACAGCTATGTTCTTGGATTTAACGGGGTTATTTATGATGGGCAAAATGTATATCCGGAAGCAGCGGAATGCTTGAAAAAATTATCGCTGTTGGGTAAAAAAATCATTATAGTCAGCAACACATATAAAAGGGTTGCCGAAGTGGCTTCCATATTACAACAAGGCGGCATAAATTTAAGAACTTTGCACAATGTTATAACCGCCGGAGAGGTCTTGCACTATAAATTAAAATATGGTGCCGCGGAGTACGCCGCAATCGGTAATGAATATTATCAGATTGGCTCGCAAAAGGATAACAGTGTTTTTTCCGGACTTGAATTTTATTCGGTTCCGTCAATAGAAAGAGCACACTTTTTGTATATGAGCGGAGTTATCTCGCCGGAAGAGCTGTTGGATTCATATCGTCCGCAATTAGAGCAGGCGGTAAATTTCGGGTTACCGTTTGTTTGTGCCGGTAATGATACCTCTTGTTTTATAGACGGCAAAGTCGCTCTGGCCTCGGGAGCTTTTGCCGAAGCTTATGCGATATTAGGCGGCAATATAATAACTTTGGGCAAACCGGATATAAAGTTTATGCAATATGCCCTGGAAGGAATGGATGAAAATTCAAGAATTTTGGTTATTGGCGATAACATAGCAACCGATATTAAATCGGCAACGATTATGGAAAAGGATAGTATGCTCATATCTAAAGGTCGTCATGTTAACTACTTGGGCGAGGGTTATATTCCCGATGTTGCCAAGACCAGAGAATTGTCTAACAGCTATGATGTTTCGCCAAGCTATGTAATATCTGCATTGAGGTGGTAACATATGCAACGTAAATATAAATTCTTGACGGCATTGGGATGTCTTTGTTTTTTGCTCTGGTTTGCATTCCAGCCTTTGAGCAGTATGTTTGTAAGTCGTCCCTATGCCGAAGCTCCGACGGTTGCACACAGGCTGAGTGTAGATGAATTGAATGACTTTCTTGTGCTGTGGTCGCAGATTATGCAAGGTCCGCTCAAAGAATATATCGGACAGGTATCTCTAAACACCTCAAGCCAATACCCCAAAGAAATAAGGGAATGGCTGGAGATTCAAAATTGGAATGTCGCAAGATTTTTCTATGATGAGCAGCGAATAAGAGAAATATTGTCATGTGTTGTTTTAAGAGATAATATGGAAGGCAATAAAACGCTTTCCCGTCTTAGCGGCAATAATATGAAAAAAGTAATTGACGCACAAAAAAATGAGCTGGCGAATTGCAAATATGACGAAGAAGAATTATTTTTGATAAAAGACAATATGTACAAAATAAGTGAAGTTTTATCAGGCAAAGCGATAATATCAAAATAACAAATGGGGGAAATTAAAAAATGGCCACTGTAACAGAAACCAAATTTTCGGATGTTTATATATCGGCAGATGATCACAAGGCCTATATACAGGACAAACGCACCTTAAATGCTTTGATGGAATTTGAGGCCGATGATTTTGACCAATTTTTCAAGGCGGTTGAAGAAGGATACGATGGTACCAATCCTAGTTATTCGGTTCTTTATGATAAGATATATTATCGTATAGAACGCAGTGAAGCCATATCTGGTGTTCAATACTGTGCTCGTAAAATGCCGTCATCGGTACCGTCGATAAGAGTTTTAGGTTATCCGGTAGAGCTGATAAACTTTTTGTTAATGCTGCGTCGTTCGACGGGACTTATTTTGTGCGCCGGACCGACCGGTTCGGGAAAAACGACATTGGTTTCGAGCTTGTTGAGAGAATTTTTGGTCAAAGAGGGCGGCTATGCCTACACGATTGAAGATCCGACCGAGCAACCTTTGGACGGAGTTTATCAGGTTGAGACCGGAGGTTTGGGAGTATGCAAACAAACCACCCCGATTAGAGGAGATTGGGGCGAAAGCCTAAAGTCTGCTTTGCGTTCTAAACCTCGATACATATTAGTCGGAGAGATAAGAACTCCGGACGGAGCCAGCGAAGTTTTGCGTGCCGCCACCTCCGGACACCTTGTATTTTCAACCATTCACGCCAACAACATTACCGACGCCATTAACTCGGTAGTAAAATATGCCTCATCTGGGGATATGAGTGAAGACTTGGCCTATGACCTGTTTTCTCGCGGTATATTGGGGATTATACACCAAACCTTGGTAGGTAAAGGCATAAAGAAGCCGCAAATAAGCTTTTTATTTGCCAATCCCGACACCTCTAAAGGCGACCAAATCAGAGGTATTATCAAGAGCGGTAAATTGAATTTAAACACCTCAATAGAAACGCAAATGATAAGAATGGCTCGCGGTTTGAATTTATTCCCCGAGAACGACTAAGGCTTACAACTCGTCAGCCAGCATTTGAATTTCCAACCACTGGTCTTCTTTGGTTGCCATTTCTGCTTGTTTTTCGGACAAGGAGCGAGAATACTTGTCAAAAGTTTCGGGGTCGTTTTGGTATAGATTGGGGTTTGACAAAGCGGCAATAAGATTTTTGATTTCATTTTCCAGATGAGAAATTTCATCGGGCAACACTTCCAAGAGTCTTTTTTGATTATAGCTGAGTTTTTTTTGCTTTTGCGAGGTAGTTTTTTCTTGCGAAATCGTTTTTTCCGCGGTTTGTTTATTTTTAATTTTCTCGGCGGATGGTTCGGCTTTAATTTTTTCGATGGTTTCGCTGTAACTTCCGGCATTTTCAAAAGCCGAGCCGTCACCCTTAAGATATATTACCGAGGTGACAATTCTGTCCAAGAAATCGCGGTCGTGGCTAACGATGAGTACGGTTCCGTTATATTCGTCCAAAACTTCTTGCAATAAGTCAATGGTATCCATATCCAAGTCATTTGTCGGCTCGTCCAAGACCAAAAAATTTGAAGGCATAGCCAAAGTTTTGGCAAGCATGAGGCGATTTTTCTCGCCGCCCGAGAGTGCCGCAACCGGACACTGAGCCTGAGAGGGTTTAAATAAGAAGTCTTTGAGGTAAGCCACCACATGACGCCAATGCCCTTGCACCATAATATGATCGCCCTTATCGCACAGGGTTTGCCACAGAGTTTTTTTAGGGTCTAAAGTTATACGATTTTGGTCAAAATAAGCTTCTTCCAAGTTTTTGCCGATGCGAACCGAGCCGCTGTCGGGTTCCAGTCGCTTGGTAAGCATTTTAATCAAGGTAGTTTTACCGGCACCGTTAGGCCCGACGATACCGATTTTGTTTCCTCTGATAATGCGAGTTGAAAAATCTTTAATTATGTCGCGATTATTAAAGCTTTTAGAGATGTGTTTGGCCTCGATAACCAGTTTTGAACGGAAATCACCCTCATCGATATTGAGATTAATGTTACCGATTTGCTTAATTTGCTCTCTTCGTTGGCGTCTGAGTTCAATAAGTCGGTGCAGTCTTCCCATATTTCTTCTGCGTCTTGCGGTAACTCCTTTGTGCAGCCATTCGGTTTCTTCGGCAATTTTCTTATTGAGGTTATTTTGCTCGATAATTTCTTGGTTAATGATTTGTTCCTGCCAGTCTTCAAAATTGGCAAAACCCTTATTATTCATATGCATTTTACCTCTGTCGAGCCAAAAGGTTGTTTTAGAGGTATGGTTTAAGAACATACGGTCGTGGGATATGATGACGACGGCACCCTTAAAATCGGCAATTATTTTTTCAAGTTTTTCAATAGCGGAGATATCCAAGTGGTTTGTAGGCTCGTCCAAGAGCAGTATATCCGGAGAAGAAATCAAAGCTTTTGCCAGGGCGGTTTTGCGGCATTCACCGCCGGAAGCATTATTAGGGTAAAGGTTTAAATTTATATCCAGAGTTTCGGCCCAAATATCGGCTAAATACGCGGAATTACTGCCTTTATCGGGCAGGGTGTCGAGCAAAGCTTCTTTGAGGGAAGAATATTTTGACAAATCGGGTTCTTGTGGCATATAAGCGATTTTAACCCCCGGTTGGATAAAAATTTCACCGTCATCGGGTTCAATAATGCCGGCAATAATTTTTAATAGAGTAGACTTACCCGATCCGTTTCTACCGACCAAACAGATTTTATCACCTCGGTTCATAAAGAGGTCAACCCCGGAGAATAGTTGATTGTCGCCGAAAGCCAGTTTAATATTTTTCAGGGTATAAATAGGTGGTTCGCTCATATTCCCTCATAGCAATAAAAAACAATACGCCAAGGGTTTTATAATAATTATGCACAATATGCAAATAGATATTTACTTTTTTTTAATAAATAAATATCTTTTAAGCATAATCAGGCAGAAAGCGAGGAGAATTAGATGCCTTTAAAGATAGAACTCAAGCCCCGTGAGAGTATTATAATAGGGGACGCAATAATCACCAATGACAATGACCGTATAAGGTTTTATATAGACGGCAATGTTCCGATATTGCGTGAGAAATTCATATTGCGAGAGAAAGACGCCAATACACCGGCTCGCAGGGTTTATTTTATCGTTCAGCAGATGTATTTGTCCCGAGGCGGTAAGCAACTTCAGCAGATGTTTATAGATTACATCAAAGATTTGCAGACAGCAGCACCGAGTCTCAGACCTTATATCACCCCGATAGCAGAAGCGATGATAGTTAGCGACTATTATGCCGCCATAAAAGACGCGGCAAAGCTCATAGAGCAGGAAGACATATTATTTGGTAATACATTAAGAGGAAAATAAAAGCTGCAACTACCGCAGGTACGAAGGAGATACTAATATGGCTCACACAATAACATTAACAGATAGCATGCGTTCCAATCTGGCCTCATTGAAGTCGATTCAAAGCCAGATGGACACCACTCAAGAAAGATTGTCAACCGGTAAAGAGGTAAACTCAGCCATAGACAACGCGTCGAGCTTTTATCAATCGCGGGCATTGACCAACCGAGCCAGCGATTTGGACGCCCTTTTGGATAGTATGGGACAGGGTATTCAAACGATTGAAGCTGCTAACGAGGGTATTGAAGCGGTGACTTCATATGTCGAACAGCTAAAGTCCGTAGCCGAGTCGGCTTATGCATTGGATCCCACCTCTGCCACCTATGCTGACCAAATTGCCAGCTACGAAGAGCAATTCAACCGTATTCAAGAAGAAATTACCAAATTAGTAAATGATGCGTCTTATCAGGGTATTAACTTATTAAAAGGCGGCAGATTGACGGTTACTTTCAATGAGACCCGCTCTAATAAATTTGAGATTTTGGGCGATGATATTTTAACCGAGATGAATCTTCAAGGTGTTGACACTTGGACTTTGGAGCCGACCACCCAACTCACCGAAGACAAAACTACCCAAGAAATTTCATTAAAAGATGATGCCGGTACCGGTGATGAGGGTACAGTTCCTGAGGGCTCCGTCATTTACACCAACGATGATGGCACCACCACCTTTGTCAAGAGTGGCGACAGTTACTACGAATTACAAGGTGATGGCACGGCCAATCGTAACGATACCCCCGGCGGTACTATGGTGATTAACAAAGTTCCGGTTGAAAGCTACTCGGCCTCTATTGATGCCACGATTAATTCGATTGCCGAGGCCACTGATTATCTGCGTTCCTATGCCACCGAGCTTGGTAATAATTACTCAATCATTCAAACCAGACAAGATTTTACCGATGCTTTGATTGATGTATTGGAAACCGGTTCCGACAACTTGGTATTGGCCGATATGAACGAAGAGTCAGCAAACTATCTGGCTTTGCAGACCAGACAGCAGTTGGCTATTAATTCGCTGTCCTTGGCTTCGCAATCGGCTCAGTCGATATTAAGCCTGTTCCAATAAGTACATCAATATATGGTATCTCCCAAAAAAGACATCCCTTGCGGATGTCTTTTTTTTGTTGTATACTGTCAAGGTAACCGAATATTAATATATGGGGTGTAGTATTGTGTAGGATTTGAAGTATTTCAAATTCTGAATATTAACAAATGGAGAAGGACCATGGCAAATACAATTACATTAACATCTAGTATGAGATCAAATCTTGCGTCGTTGAAGTCAATCCAGAGCCAAATGGATATGACACAAGAAAGATTATCAACCGGTAAGAAAGTAAACTCAGCTATTGATAATGCATCGAGTTACT
>CASEYY010000002.1 GCA_949292335.1 uncultured Pseudomonadota bacterium | reverse complement strand
GTGCGGATTTTTCTTAAGAAAACCAAGATTTAAGGACGCAACAAGGATGTTGAGTAAAGTACTTAAACATAGCCTCTTTAGTGAGGAATTTCGGGCTTTCTGCCGTTTGGCGGAGAGTTTTGTTGCGTCTATAGTATGTATAAATCGACTTAGCCAAAATGATATGACTTATCGCGAATGGGCAGGAGGTGAGAGATGAATAACAATATCACCTTAAACGCCTCAATGCGTAATAATTTGCTAAGTTTGCGAAATATCTCCAAACAAATGGATAAGACTCAGCTGATATTAGCGACGGGCAAGAAAGTGAACTCGGCAATAGACAATGCGTCCGCCTATTACCAAGCTCGCTCTCTGTCTAATCGTGCGGCTGATTTAACCGCGTTGCTTGACGCCATGGGGCAAGGTATCCAAACCATCGAAGCGGCGACCCAAGGCCTAACCTCGGGAGCGGAATTTTTGGAACAAGCCGCGGCGGTAGTGAGTGAAGCGGCAAGTATTACGGCGGTGCCGGAAAAAGAATGGTTTATTGAACAGGTTGGCGAGAATGGTGCTGTGGTGTCTACGGCACAAGAATTACGCGATGCAATTACGGCCGGCAAAGAAACCATCTGCGTTTATGGTGCGATTGATTTGGGAGATATTTCAATCTCCGGCGGACTTGAGCTTAAAGCTAATCAAAAATTGGTCGGGGTGGGATATTTTGGCAATTACGACACTAATGTTGATAAGTTTTCTTCTATTACCGCTACAGCGTCAACGGTGAAGAATATGATAAGCATAACCAAAGATAATTGTGTAATCTCTGATTTGAGTATAAATTATACCAATAGCGTAGCTAAAGGTAGCATTGCTGTTATATCAATAAATTCTTCTTTTACCATTGAAACAGAGCTTAGCAATTTGGATATGAACATTGAGTATTCTGATGATTCCTCAAATACATCTCCTCGAACGGCTATTAATATTTTGAATGGTGCAAAAGTTAATTTGAGCGAGAGTATTAATATAAATATTTCCGGAAACTACGGTCGCGGAATTTCCACATATGGCTCTGTTTGTAATATAAAAGCAAGAGCTTTGGTAAATGTGGTAACATCAGGTAAATCATGCTATGGGATAACATCTTCTACCAATGCTACTTTTAATATTGAAAAAGATTCTAAAGTATTAATTGAGACTTCTGGGAGTTCAGGTCACGGGATTATGACATATAATTCAGCAATTTTTAATATTGATGGAATTGTCAGAGTATCTTCTAAAGATTCATACGGGATTTACTCTTCTTATACTAGTGGAAATGTTACTAAAATAGGTTCATCTGCAAATATTTATTTTGATTGTGCTATGCCTCCTATTTATATTGATAAGGCAACAGCTAATGGAGCAAATGTATTGGAAATTGCAGCAGGAGCAAAATTAGCATTTGTACAAGATGGAAATGAAAAATGGTTCAAAGTTGATGAATATTATAATTATGAAAATAGTGCAAGTTCGGCCTATGATATCACTTTTGACAATGTTGAAACGATATTGAATGTTGAGAATATGGCGGCGTGGAGTTTGCCGGAGATAATTGCCGAAATGGCAGAGAGTACCAATGGTGATTTGAGCGAATATTCCGCAAGCTATCAAAAAATATTAGATGAATATGATAATTTGATAATGGATTCCTCTTATCAAGGCGTCAATCTGCTCAACGGAGCATTAAAAGAAATCACCTTAAACGAAAACCGTTCCAACAAATATAAAATCGAGGGCAAAGATATGTCTTCGGAGAACATCGGCTTGAGCCGAAATAAATGGGAAACCTTGGATGATGTTACCAAGGCGATGAATGAGTTAACTGCGGCAATTAATTCTATTCGCTCATTCCAAGAAGAACTTGGCAATCATTATTCGATAATTAAAACTCGCATTAACTTTACCGAAGCCTTGACCGACATATTGGAAACCGGAGCCGATAATTTGACCTTGGCCGATATGAATGAAGCTTCGGCCGAATACCTCACTTTGCAAACCAGACAACAGTTGGCAATTAACTCCCTGTCGCTTGCTTCGCAGTCGGCAAGAAGTGTTTTGAGTTTGTTTTAATAATGTCATTCTTTTTCTTCTTCGTCATTCTCGGGCTTGTCCCGAGAATCTAATAAAAACAATGTGACACAGCTTATGAGATCCTCGGAATAAATCCGAGGATGAAGGTATAGAATAGACCCTCGGGTCGTAGCCCGAGGGTGACGGGTTGTGTGGTGTCCGAGGGTGACATATAAAGAAGTGTCATTCTCGGGCTTGACCCGAGAATCTAATAAAAACAATGTGCCACAGCTTAGGAGACCCTCGGGTCGGAGCCCGAGGGTGACAATGGGGGATGTTGTACGAAAGTGACGGTTAATCACTCTAAATCACTTACCGTAAATTCTAACTTTTTACCATAAAGCTTTAGTAATCTGATATAATATTTTAGACTTGCACTTTTTCCCTGCTCCATGGCATAAACCATTTGTAAAGGTATATTTACAAGCAATGCTGCTTCTTGCAAACTCAAACCTTTATCTTGTCGTAATTGCCGCAGCTTACCGGCTAAATCGGCACCAATATTCTTTTTTAATGTTG
>CASEYY010000001.1 GCA_949292335.1 uncultured Pseudomonadota bacterium | reverse complement strand
TCATTGGCCGCTTGAGTTCCAACCTGCACTTTCCTTGCCGATTCTTGATTTGGCATTGACCGACCGGCGGCAATGTCCGCCGGTGCTATATAGTTACCCACCTTGGCGGTCATCTGTACGCTTTCCAAAACGCTGTCGTTTACGACCCCGCCTTTCCCACCCTCGGGGGTATCAAAATGATTCCCCCGCTCTTTACCGGATTTAAGAAGTAAATCTTGGTTTTTAAATTTTAAATCTATATGTGGAGTATCAAAATGATTCTCCCTAGTATCAAAATGATTCCCCTGAGGGGTATCAAAATGATTCCCCTGAGGGGTGTCAAAATGATTCCCCTCAAGGGAGTTTTTTTGCGCTCCGGCAAGCGCAAAATTTATACCACGTTCAAGCGTAAGTAAAATTTCATTGCTTTTGCTGCTGTTTTTGCGCGGCGTAATGCTTAAATAGTGTTTTTTGCTTAGTTCTTTTAAACTTCGTAAAATAGCCGCGCGACTTGTTCCTAAATACTCAGCTAGTTTGTAGTTGCCTATAAAAGTTTTATTTGTATCATCTAAAGTAAAATTAATTAACGCGGCTAATAAGCGCACCTCGCCAGCCGTAAGATTTTTATCAAAAATTATTTCTGTTGGTAGTTTAACGAAAGACATTGCCGGTTGTCCTTTGCTATTAGGTTATACAATCATCTAACCATTATAAACATTTTATCGGTTAGATATAAATATAACCTATACATTAAAAGGTTAAAAAATAGTTGTCAAATATAAAAATATATGTTATGTATAAGTCCTACGTACGTACATACATAGAGGTTAAAAAATGAAAAACTTTACTGATTATGCTGAAAAAGCTATTAGCCGTTTTGGGTTAAGTGGATACAACAACCTTGCTCGTGAAATTGGTGTAACTAAATGTGTTATGTCTCAATTTAGGCATAATAAAGCTACACCATCAGACGAAACTTTTTTAAAAATTGTTGAGCTTGCCGGTATGCCCAAAGAAGAGGCTTTGATTGACCTCAATTTGTGGCGTTCTAAAGATAAACCCGAACTGCAAAAAGTATGGCAACGACTGTCAAAAATGATTGGTTGTTTGTTAACATTTTTGGTTGTCGCGACTTCTGATGTAAATGCTTGTAATATTGTCAAAAAAAGCCCTATTTCTGAAACTTCAAATCATCAATACTATACATTATGCGACAAATGTAATTATATGTTAAATATGCCTATTCCGTTAAAGATAATAAATTTTATGCCGGGAAAATAAATCTTGCAAAATCAATATTATATAATATAATTGACAAAAATTACAATAGATTTACAATAAGGATGCTTTGATATGTTGGAAAATTTTATAATGCCTGAGACTTTGGAAAACGACACAATTAAATTAGTCGCCCGTAATAATCATCAATACGACGAAGATTTGTGGTTAGAAACAGATAAAAACCGTAATTTCCTGCGACAATTTATTTCTTGGGTCGACACGACTAATTCTCTTCAAGACTGTAACTCTGCTACCGATATGTTCATCGACAAATGGCAAAAAGGTGAAAATTACGCCTACTCTATTGTTTTGAAAGCCACGGGAAAAGCCATCGGTTCAATAGATATTCATAATATAGACTACGATAATTATCACGGCGAAATCGGTTATTGGCTTGCCGAAGAATATAACGGCCGCGGATATATGAGCGGTGCTGTTCAACTAATTGAAAATGCCGCATTTTCTTTAGGCATTAATCGCATTGAAATTTCCACCCAAAAAGAAAATATTCCCTCTGCCAATGTTGCCAAACGCAACAAATATGTTTTTGAAGGCACTTTACGCAAGGCTATATACAACGATGGAGAATTTTACGATAAATTGGTATTTGCCAAACTAAAAAATGCTTGATTTTTCTAAATATTGGTTCTAACTTTGCCCTAATTGACAATCAGCAAAGGATTTTAAGCTATGGATTTGTGTTTTATTAATGATGAATATTCATCAAATATCGACGATGCTCTGCGTTTTGCTCAAAAAAATAATCTTCGGTATATAGAATTACGCAATATTGACGGAAAAAATGTGTGTGATTTGTCGTTTGATAGAATTAGTCAGATTGCCGATAAAATTGCTCAAGCCGGAATATTGGTTTCAACCATTGCCTCACCTTTCTTAAGCTGGCACGAAGGTGCTTCTTTAAATATTTGCGGACAAGATGTTGATGAAACACAATATTTTACCAAGTTAATGGATATTGCCGATATTTTAGGAGCCGCCAACATCCGCATTTATTCATATCTCAAAGATGAAAGCTTATCGCTCGAAGACTTGGGCAAAAAACTTGATATATACAGCCAAATGGCTTTGGAAAGAGGCATTAGCCTGCTTTTAGAAAATAATGCCGAATGCAATGTTTCAACCATTAAATCAATGCACCAACTATTTGAATTATATGGATTTTCCAATATCTTTCCTTTATTGAATATCGGCAACACCATTGCTATGGGAGACGATTTTATTCCGCAAGATTTGCAAGACTTAATCAACAAGTGCTTCTATTTTCATATTAAAGACTACGACGCCGAATTAAAAAGGAATGTTGTAATCGGCGAAGGTAATGTTGACTACGAAAACCTGCTGCAAAGTAAATTAAATGACAATGAGACCATAATATCTTTGGAGACAGCGACCGGCTATCCGGAAGATTTGCAAATGTCACTTAATTTGGTTCAAACCTGGGAAGATGACAATGAATAGAAAAAAGGCTCGTAAAGAGCCTTTTTTATTTGTTAATCAGCAGCTTAACAAAATTCATTAAGAACGCTACACCTAAAAAGGCTACACAACGAGCCGCCAAAGTCATAATCCCGATACCCTGCCCGATTATTACAAGCTGTGTAATCAAAGCAGCGACAACCGCACTAGCCAGTAAAATAAGCCAATAGTTTTTACTGCCCAAAAAGACAAAAGCACAAACAGCAGCCGTTACCGATACCCAATTATCTCCGGCATAATTTAAGCACATTGTCGAAAAAGATTTTATTGTCGCAATATTCATTATATAGCCTACGGCGACAATAATTACGGCTATCGCCAATATCATAAAATAAGTTTTTGTTTTACTCATTATTCCTCTCCTTTAGTCAAATTATGCAACATTTCTTTGATAATGTTTATTTCCTCAGAATCTATTCTACCTACTTGAGTTATAGCATAAGCCGAAAATTCATTGAGCAAAACTTCATCGCTACGATTATTATCGTCATAGTATTTTGCGGTCATAACCGTCTCCAGCTTATCTAAAGCCTTAACCCATTTTGCTTCGGCTGTTTTTTGTCCCTCGAACTCAACAAACAAGTCGGTTAGCTCAGCACATTCAAGTTCTTGGCTTATTTTATTGACGGCAGCTATCTCATTTTGCTGTTTAGTTTCCGACGGTATAATGTCATATGGGGTTATATCACCGGCATAAATTTCCGGTAAATCATGAATTAGAGCCAATTTAATTGATTTAAGCAAATCCAAATGTCTAGGCGTAAGCAACAGAGCCAACAATGCCACTCCGAAGCTGTGGTCGGCATCAGATTCCGGAGAATTGACATTTTTGTATTTCCAACCGGTTCTTTTTATATCTTTAAATTTGCCGCATATTTTTATCAACTGATTGATTTCCATACCTTTTCCCTTTAGTTAAGTTTGCAGCTTTGATTAAGGATTTTGTGTAAGAATTAAACGGATGGTTAAATATATTAGTTGCCGAGTTTATTTCCAAGATATTGCCGTCTTTCATTACCGCAATATCATCGGCCAAGGCTCTGACGGCTCGCATATCATGAGAGATAAATAGATAAGACAATCCTCTGGTTTCCTGAATTTTCTGTAGAAGTTTTAAAATTTGAGCGGCGATGGTCACATCTAAAGCCGAAGTCGGTTCATCAAGTATCAAGATTTCCGGTTCAACGACCAAAGCTCGGGCAATGGCGATTCTCTGTCGTTGTCCGCCGGAAAATTCATGCGGATATTTATCGGCGGCATTTCCTTTAAGTCCGACTTCTGAAAGGACTTTTTTAATCCGCTTTAATTTGTTGAATTTACTTTCATTTTTAAAATGAACTTCTAATCCCTCGCCTACAATTTCTCTGACTGTCATTCGAGGGTTTAGGGAATTATACGGATCTTGGAATACGATTTGTATCTTTTTACGCAAGGATTTATTTGGTATATTTCTGATATTTTCATCATTTATGTAAACATTGCCCTGATATTTTATAAGACCGGCGACGGCCATTGCCAAAGTTGTTTTACCGGAACCGGATTCTCCAACCACGCCGAGGGTTTTAGCTTTTTTTAGTTTTAGTGAGACATTATTTACGGCATAGAGGTAATCGGTTATTTTGCCCCAAAAGTTTTTAGCTATAGGATATTTAACGATTAGATTTTTGATTTGGCAGGCATAATCTGATTTTGTATTATCATATTTTTTCAATATATTAGACGAATATATTAAAGCTTTGGTGTAACTATTCTTAGGCCGCCGGAATATGTCATCACATCCTCCCTGCTCCACAATTTTACCACTCTTCATCACAATAACCCTGTCCGCTACTTTGCGAATGACACTCAAATCATGACTTATCAAAATAATCGACATCCCCATGGTGTTCTTGAGTTGCACCAAAGTATCAAGTATTTGTGCCGCTATTGTCACATCCAGAGCAGTTGTCGGTTCATCGGCAATTAAAATATCCGGTTTGTTGGCAATCGCCATTGCAATCATAACCCTTTGCCGTTGACCTCCGGACAATTCATGCGGATAGGCATTAAAACGTTCTTTATGATTTTTAATTCCGGTAATTTTAAGTAGTCTCAAGGCTTCGGCCTTAGCCCGTTTGCGGCTGATGTCCCGATGTATCAAGATATTTTCCGTAATTTGTTGTCCGATTTTATGCAGCGGATTAAGACTTGACATCGGTTCTTGAAAGACAAAGCCGATTTTACCGCCGCGAAAATCTCTGATATTGTTATTATCCAACAACTCCGTGCCTTCAAATTTAATTGAACTGTCTGCGGAATGGAACGCTTTCGGATAGGGTAACAAACCCAATATTGATAAAGCGGTGATTGATTTTCCGGAACCGGATTCTCCGACTATGCCCAAAATTTCACCTTTTTCCAGATTAAAAGATATATTTTTTACAACCTTGTACTTATTTCCTTCGTCATTGTGAAACCCCAAGGTCAAATTTTTTACTTCCAGCAGAGACATTATTTATTCCTCCGCGTATCAAGCATATCGCGAATTCCCTCGCCGATAAAAACCAAGATGGTAAGTAGTAATGATAAAACTACAAATATGGATATTCCGATCCACGGGGCTTGTAAGTTGTCTTTTCCTTGTCTGACCAAATCTCCTAGTGACGGATATTCGTGTGATAGTCCCAAACCTAAAAAATCAAGAGCCGTCAAAGCCACTATTGCTTCGGAAAGGATAAACGGGATATAGGTTACGGAAGCAACCAAAGCATTTGGTAAGATGTGCTTAAACATTATTCTTGTATTACTGACGCCCAAAGCCTTGGCGGCTTTAACAAACTCAAAATTGCGGACTCGCAGGAATTCGGCTCTGACCACCCCGACCAAAGATGTCCAACTGAATAAGAGCATAATCAGAAGCAATATCCAAAAATTGGGAGCAAATACACTGGCGATAATGATTAAGATAAAGAGCTGCGGCAAGGCCTCCCAAATTTCAATAAATCTTTGAATCAAAATATCGGTTTTACCGCCGAAATAACCTTGGATTGCTCCGATGGTGATACCTATTAACGAAGATATGGCGGTTAAAACGAATGCAAAAATTACCGACAATCTGATTCCGTAGAGAATACGAGCCAGAATATCCCTTCCCTCATCATCGGTTCCCAACCAATGTTTTTTATCGGGAGCTGATGGTGTCGGTACATCAATTTGATAATCTACCGTATTGAAAGAATAAGGAATAATGGTAAACCACATATCGCCGTTTTTTTTGATATTATTAACAATTAACGGGTCTTGATAATCTGTTGCGGTCGGAAAATCGCCGCCGAAAGTTTGTTCGGTATAATTAAACAGAAAAGGAAAATACCACTCTCCGTTATATTTAACCACCAAAGGTTTATCATTAGCGATAAGCTCGGCCAAAAGACTTAAGACAAATAACACGGTAAAAATAAGCAAAGATACGGATGCCCGTTTATTTTTTTTGAAAGCCGCAATTTTTCTGCGATTTGTGGATTTACCTTTTGATTTAGCAGAGTTTGCCACAGGTGTTTCCTCGCCGATTATTTGTTTTCGATAACTTTTACTTCGATATTCATATCATTTTTAGCCTTATCGGCAGCCTCAATCAAATTTTTATAATATTGTTTTTTAAGTTCTTGCGGAGACAAATCGCTTCCCTGAGCTACCGGAGCTTCTAGTACCTGTCGAAACTCTTCATTTTTAGAAAGCTCCTCAATATTATCTGACAGATATCTGGCTTTTTTTCTGATTTCTTCTTTTTTAACGGCTTGCATTTTTTGTTTATTTTCAAAAGCTTGCTTTGCTTTATTGATAATTTCTTCTTTAGTTGGAGCCGTATTAATTTTTTCCGCCGCTTTACTCTCAACCGTTGCCTCAGGCTTTACTGTTTCATTATTCTTTACTTCCGAGGTTGTTGTATCTTCCCGAGGAGTTTCTGTTTGCTGATTTTCATCAAACAATGTTTCCGGTATAACATCTGATGCCTTGATATTTTCCGTATCTTCTTCAATCTGCTCGGCAGTATCATCGGGATTGCCGGCATTTTCTTCCGAAGGAATTGTCTCGGTCATCGTAGCGGTTGTTTCCGCGACCTCCGCAACCAGCTCTGATTTTTCTTCGACTAAGTCTGCCGTTTCATCTTGTGGTACATTGTCTTGAGGTGCTACATCGGTTCCGGTTACGGAATTTTCAATATTTTCAACAGTTTCTTCGGATTCATCTTTTGTATTGCCGGCTGTTTCATCATCTAGCTCTTGAATTTCTGCAACAAAGTTATCGGTTTGTTTTGTCGTAATTTCTTCCGTTGTTGATTCTTCTTTAGGTTCCAGCAAAATATCCTCTTGTTTGGTAACAGGCATCTCTTCCGTAGCGACCTCTTCAACCGCTATATTGAGCTTTGGTTGCGGAGCCTTGGCATTTTTGTCGTTCAAGGCATTGATTGCTTGATAATCAAAATTATTTCCGTTTTGATTATTGGCTACCCATGATTTAAACCATTCATTGAAATTTGCTTTTGCCGCAGTAATTACAGTAGCACCAAACTTCTGTTTATTTATTTCTTCTTTAATTTTTTCTAGGTTTTTGTCCGTTGTTTCCAGATCGGCAAACTCTTGACATTTCCTCTGCGACAGTAATTGCGAAGCCAATATTTCATCTGCTCTGCAAACTGTATAATCAGCGGAGAATTTGTAATTTTCTTCCGGTTTTATGGCCAGTAATATCTGTCTTTCCGATTGCATTTTAGGATAATATTCGATTTCTTTAGGCAATAATCCTTGCGGGTTATCCAACCCGGTCAACACTATTGTCGTAGCTCCGATTTGTCCGCTTTTATCGAGTCTACGCAAGAAATATTCCAAAGCACCGGTCAGGCAATTAAGTTGATTTGCATAAGCTTTTTGCTTATTTGACAAGGAAGTATCGGCAAAAGTTTCACCTTTTTCGCCGACCCAGTCTTCCATTTTTTTGAAATGGCAAAACTCGTCATACACAAAATTATCCGACGGTAAATCGATTACGGCGAAATAAGCCTGATTTCCTTTTTTGCGATCCATATCGTCGGCAATTTGGTCAAAAACTCTGAAAGCATTTACGGCATAGACCTCATTTGCTCTCACTTTCAAAGGCTCAACCGGTAAGATATATGACAAAAATTTCAACGGTACATTCAATGAATCGACAAATCCGGTTGAGTTTAGCCACTGTGCGACCAGCAACAAGGTCTTATCGCTCAGCGAAAAATTATTTCCGTTAAGAGCAAAAGGATAATTTATTTTGTTTTTACAAGATGTTACTGCGAGTTTATTATCTGTGTAGCAGGTATCAAGCTCTCTGGTTTGATAAACATTGATATTATAATTTTTCTTACGCAGCATATCATAAAGAGAACTAGCTTTCATTCTCATTTTATCATATTGCAGGCTGGTAAAATCGAAATAATTATCTTGTAAAGCGACATTTTGAATAAATTCGGCCGGATCTTTATTTTCGTTCGGATTATAGAGTTTTACCAAGTTATAAAAGGGTTGCTCTTCCACCGGCATCAAGGCATTGGGATACAAAACAAATCCGTTTTGAGCCAAAACTCCGAGCATATTATTAAAGGTTTTATTCATTTCCACATTTTTACCGCCCTCACCGGCCAGATTCCGCAGATTATTCGGTGAAGTTAGATTATTAAAGGAGAAAAAGAGCAAAGTTTTTCCGCTGTTTTGAGCTCGTAAAGCCGAAGACGAAGCGGTTGTTTTAAAGTAAGTTTGCGATGTATTAAAATAAGCTTCGCTTATAATCCAAGCCAAAGCAGCAAACAAAGCCAACACAATATATAATCTGTAAGATCTTTTTAAGAAAGTAATCAATAAAAAAGCGATTAGGAATACGGTCGTCCCGATAATTGCAAAAGAATATTCATAGAAGAAATTATTGGCATTTTCGCTTAAGAAGTTTCCGAGCAAGATGAGCAGAGCCGAGTGTTTTTCAAAAGTGGCAAATTGGTTAATTATTGCAATTACGAACAAGGCTGTGACGATGCAAGGCAGAGCATTTTGCAAATTTTTTGAAAATGAGAGCAAGAAAGTCAAGACAAAGCTCAAGGCTAAAATAGCGGTATAGATGAGCACAGCTTCTTGGTTGATGAGAGCCGACGAAGCAAACAGATTATAGTTACCGGCGTTAACAAACAGAGTAAAGTTGATGGCGAGCAGTGCTGCACAAGCCAAGGTATTCAATATAAGATCGAAGATATATTGCCCGAAAGTTCTTTTAGGTCTCAACTTTTCTTGTTTCTGGGCTTCCAACACTCTTTTAGCCGAGGCTTTACGAGGGTCGTCAAGAAGAATATCATCCATGCCGAAAAATCCTTATACAATAAATCAAAACTACAGATACGGCGATGATAAACGATAAATAAAATATTTAAAACAAAAATCCTCAGAGTTTGCACAACTTCTGAGGATTTTGGCAATATCAAATATTTTATTATCTTGAGTAGAATTCGATAACCAAGTTCGGTTCCATAAGCGAAGCATAAGGAATATCTTCAAATTTAGGAACGAAAGCATATTTAGCGGTAGCTTTTTTGGCATCCAACTCGATATAAGCCGGCACATCACGGGAAGTTGATTCCAGAGCGGCGATAACGACGGGGAGTTGTTTAGATTTTTCTCTTACTTCAACAACATCACCGGCCTTAAGCATATATGAAGGGATGTTAACTTTTTTGCCGTTAACGGTAACATGTCCGTGATTAACGAACTGACGAGCGGCAAATATTGTCGGCACGAACTTAGCTTTATAAACGACATTATCCAAGCGAGATTCCAAAATACCGATTAAGTTTTCGGCAGCATCACCGGAACGACGAATAGCCTCAACATAATATTTATGGAATTGTTTTTCCGAAACATTACCGTAGTATGTTTTCAATTTTTGTTTAGCGGAAAGTTGCTCACCGTAGTCTGTCGGTTTTTTTCTTCTCTGTCCGTGTTGACCGGGAGCATATTCTCTTTTAGCGACGGAGCTGTTGGGGGCACCCCAAATTACGCCGTATTGTCTTTCTTTTTTCTTTTTAGCGGAAACTATACTTTTCATTATTATACACCTTAGATTTATTGGTTACTGTTATTGTCCCGATAGTTCGAGCTCATATTTCAAGCCGAACGAGACTGCGGTTTACGCAATCTGCCTTCTCGGAAGTGAGGGTAATGTATACCAATCTTTTCCTAAAATCAAGCATTTTTTACAATTTTTCTGGATTTTTTCGATTAATCTGTTATAAGGCTAAAGATAAAGGTAATAAGAGGATAATATGACATATAACGAATTGTTTACCGAAGCTTTAAGACTTTTTGACGAAGGTAATTTACCTGCCGCCGAAGATAGGTTGCGTCAGATTACGGAAGCTTCGCCCGACAATCCCGATGTATTAAACATGCTGGGCTTGATTGCCCAAGGCAAAGGTCTTCATGAGGAAGCCTGTTCATATTTTGCGGCGGCCGTTCGCAACGGTAAAGAAAATGCCGGATATTATTATAATTTGGCTTTTTCGCAAAAAGCCTTACAGAAATATAACGAAGCTCTGCGAAACTATACAAAAGTTTTAAGTTTGGCTCCCGATGTCAGAGAAACCTACGACGAAATAGCTCAAATATATGAAAATTTAGGGGATTTGGCAACGGCACGCAATTATTGGGACAGAGCAATATCCTTAGCTCCGGATTATGCCGAAGCGATGATTAACCGAGCCAACAGTTACCGTTTTGATAATGTTGAATATGCGTTTGAACAGTTGACCGATTTGGCAGAAAAATACCCGAACAATGTGCTGGTGTGGTATGATTTATGCTGGATTGCATATAACAAACAAGACTATGAATCGGCCTTTCAATATATAGAAAAAGCCGAAAAAATATCTTCTGACTATGATAGTATACAACTGATAAAAGGTCTGATTTACGAGGCAAAAGGTCAAATCAACGAAGCCCGAGCAGCTTTTGCCCAAGCCGAATCTCTTAATGGTAACAACCTTCAGGCCAAATTTCACTTAGCCAATATTTTGAGTCGGCAAGAGGACTATAACGAAGCCGAAATTCGTTACAAAAAATTAGCGGAAATAACTCCGAACGAATTTGCAATACATAACAATTATGCAGAAATGATGTATCGGCAAAAAAGGTTGGCGGAAGCTTTGGAAGAGTACCGCAAAGCTGTTATAATCAATCCTCAATCGGCGGAAGTGTGCAATAATATCGGATTAATACTAAAAGATATGGGCGAATACGAAGAAGCCTTAGGTCTGTTTTTTAATGCCCTCAAACTTGATGAGACACAAACGGCAATATCCTTAAACATATCGGAATGTCTGATTTTGCTTTCCCGCAATGATGAGAAAAAAGCTCTTGATATAGCAAATAACTGGGTTAAATCATACCCCGATAGCCTTTTTGCCCGACACATCCAAGCTACCATGAAAGGAGACAATCTTGTCGATAATAAAGTTTATACTGAAAAGCTTTTTGACAATTTTGCTGATAATTACGAACTGGTTATGCAGAATTTGGAGTATACAACTCCGTTGGCTATACGAAGAATTATCGGAAATTATCAAGGTCGTATTGTGGATTTGGGGTGTGGTTCGGGGCTTGTCGGTGAAGCTCTTAAAGCTCTTTCGAATTATATCATAGGAGTTGACATCTCATCTCAAATGTTAAAAAAGGCAAAAGCCAAACAAGTTTATCAAGAACTGATAAAATCTGACATTTGTGATTTTTTGCGGTTGCGGAGTGATTATGATATTATAATAGCAGCCGATGTATTGGTTTATTTTGGAGATTTGGCGGAATTTATAAATCTTTGTCGAGGGAAAAGACTGATTTTCAGCCTTGAAATTGATAATGATATTCCGCAATACCAAGTACAAAAGAACGGCAGATTTAAGCATAATTCCGATTATATAAACAAGATGTTGCATGATAACGGTTTTTCTTGCATCACAATGCATGATGAAATTTTGCGTTACGAAAACGGAAGTGCCGTCAACGGAATAATATTTGAAGCTTTTTAAAAAAAACAAATTCCCGCTCAAAAGGAGAGAAAAAAGCGGGAATTTGTGCTCTTTTTAAGCATTTGCGTACAAATCTTGGTTTGCAGCCAAATGCGAATATAAAAACCAAAACTTAGCCTTATAGCTTTGCAAATCTTTGTCAAAATCACGCATATCAAATCCGGCTTTAATATATGCATTGATGGCGACATCTACATAATGGCTTTCGGTTTCATATGGCAGGTGATTGGCAATTACCGCGACAGCCTTTGAGGCATTAAACCTGATAATAACCTCTTGGAAAAACACATGTTGAGTATTAACATTATCACCGACGCCGCAAGCCTCAAACAAAGCCTCAAAGATTTGCTCTTTTGAAGTAATCGGCCTTTGCATTTCCTCAAGAAATTTGAGCCCCTGCGATTTAATATTTTTCATCATAATACCCTCCCTAATGAAGGTTCCGTTTAATAAGTTTATTATAACATAATAGTTTTGATAACACAAGGGTTTTGTAACAAAAATGTAACATTTTCATCAACAAATATCAGGCTAAAATATAATTCTGCTTTATTTTTATAAAAAAAGCTGTTATCAAAGAAACAGTATTAACAAACAGTAAGGATAATATGTTTATTTTATTAACATTTGCCATAACGGCAATCGCGGTTTCATTCTTATGTTCGGTAATTGAAGCCGCCCTTCTCTCCATAGTTCCGAGTTATATTGCTCAGATGGAAGATAAGAACCCTGCATTATTCAAAAAAGTTTCTCATTTGAAAGAAAATATTGATGAGCCTTTGGCTGCCATTTTATCATTGAATACCATAGCCCACACCGTCGGTGCTACCGGAGTTGGTGCACAGGTTGCGTCATTATACGGACAAGCTTATGTTGGCTGGGCCAGCGGTATTATGACTTTTTTAATTTTGACCACTTCGGAAATTTTACCTAAATCAATCGGAGCTAAATATTGGAAAAGTCTGGTTCCGGTTATGGTTCCGACCCTAATTGGCATGATTTGGATTATGAAGCCGTTTATCTGGATGTCGACATTGATTACCCGTTGGTTCACCACCAATGATGACTGTTCAAACATTAAAGAGGAAATTAAAGCTCTGGCCAAGATGGGACAAGCTTCCAGAATAGTTGATGATATTGAATATAAGGTAATAATAAATACCTTAAATCTTAAGCAGGTTGATTTACGCGATGTTATGACACCTCGCACGGTTGTCCATACGGTTAAGCCCGGAACCAAAATTAAAGACTTTGATAAATTTTTATCGACCACGCCATTTTCAAGATTTCCGTTGGTTGATGAAAAGAAGAAGTTGTTCAAAGGCTACATTCACAAATCCAGCTCTTACAAAGCCAAAGATGATGACAAGGTAGATAAATATGCTAGAGAGATGAGGTCTTTCCTTCCCGAAGCTCGTCTGCAGGATGTACTTTCTGCCATGATAGAAGATCATAACCATATGGCAATGGTAGTCGATCAGCTTGGTAACTGGATTGGCATTATCACTTTAGAAGATATCATCGAGACCATACTCGGCAAAGAGATTGTGGATGAGACCGATACCATAACCGATATGCAAGTTTATGCCAAGTTAAAATGGAACAATCGTTGCAAGCAAAAAGGCATTCATCTGTAATCGAGCAAAGCCGTCTTAAACGACGGCTTTTTTAATTATGTTTTAAGCATTGAGTTTTTGCCTTTGCCAGGGCAATTACTTTATCAAAATTGTCGTCGGGAGAAATTTTATTGCGGCGTTCAAACCCGCACTTTAAGCAACGATGCAGCAAGATATATTTTCCGTCTTTGAGTTCGATATCGACGGGTTCCATCAAGCCGCCGCATTCACAATCTCTGTCTCCGGGATTAATATCGACATGTTTGGAATACAGGCACTCTGGACAATGATTGGTATATCCGTTTCCTTTAACTTTAGTGCCGCAATTTTCACAAACAAAATCTTCTTTTTTTCTTTGAAATAATTTCATTGGCAGTACCTTTATACAAAAATAAGAGTCTCACTAAAGCAAGTAAAACTCTTTTTTGCAAGTTTTGGTCGGGACTATTGGATTACTAAAGTTGCCTCTGCGGAATTTTTGCTTTTTTTCAAAAAAAGCAAAACCGGCGATACCCGCGTCTCGCCTATTCCTTGTAGTCGAACCAACGCCCGTTGGTTCTCATCCAATAGTCAGAGACCCTATTACCTTTTTGCAAGTTTTGGTCGGGACTATTGGATT